>JAEUVL010000112.1 GCA_016786965.1 Chitinophagaceae bacterium | reverse complement strand
AACGGCCAGCCCCCGCTGCCTGTCATTGCCTGCACTGCATCCATATAAATATGGTCCAGGTCTGGCCTTTCTTCCCTGTCGATCTTTATATTAATAAAATTCTCATTCATCACCTTAGCGGTGGCTTCATCTTCAAAGCTTTCTCTTTCCATTACATGACACCAGTGGCATGCAGCATAGCCAATGCTTACCAGGATGGGCTTGTTCTCCTTTTTGGCTTTTGCGAGAGCTTCGTCTCCCCAGGGAAACCAGTTGACAGGGTTATGCGCATGCTGTAATAAATAGGGGCTGGTTTCAGACACTAGCTTGTTAGTATGTTTATGGGACATTGGTGACAGAATATTTGATTTATTTCCGGCTATGATGAATTATTTCCAGCCGAAGTTCGATGAAAAAGAAAAAGGACACCTGATTCAGTGTCCTTTTGTTTTATTAAGATAGTTTACTTTCTATTTCTTCTTCAGTGCCGCCGCCAAAAACTGCTCCAGTGCCGCCACCATACTTGGCATCTGGGGCAGAGGAGCTTTTATCTGTAATTGCAAACCGGCATCCTCTATGGCCTTGGAAGTATTATTACCAAAGGCACCTATTACCGTACCGTTCTGTTTAAATTTGGGAACATTGTCAAAAAGACTTTTTACGCCGCTGGGGGTAAAAAAGCAGATGACATCATACTCGTTCTTTGTGAGCACCTCTTTTACATCACTACTTACGCTGCGGTACATAAACGCCAGCACAAACTCGCAGTTATTCGCTTTCAGCCAGTTTACGATCTCGTTGTCCTGCTGGTTCTCTGAACATACGTACATGAACTTTTCGTTGGCCTTATGCTTGTTGATGACATCAAACATACTTTTGTTAGTGCCATCAGCCCCATAGAAAACTTTCCGTTTTCTGTACAGGATGAACTTCTGGAGGTATAATGCAACAGCCTCGGTAATACAGAAGTATTTGGTATCCTGGGAAACACTTACTTTCATTTCCTCACAGGTACGGAAGAAATGGTCAATGGCATTTCTGCTGGTGAATATAACTCCAGTATATTGCTGAATTTCAATCTTTTGCTTGCGGAAATCCCTGGCTGGTATGCCTTCCAACCGGATAAAGGGATGAAAATCCAATTCCACACTATACTTGCGCTGAAGTTCAAAGTACGGAGACTTTTCACTTTCAGGTCTTGGCTGGGTAATCAGGATTTTCTGTATTGCTTTGGCCTGTTCACCGGCCTTGGTAACCCCATTTTTGCTCATGTTCGGTTCGGCTAAAGTTGGCTGCGAAGTTACGTAGTTTGGTTGAAAAATAGCATCAAAGCCTTGTAAACCAGTAAAAGAGGCGCTATTTCAAAGGCAAATATGTACAAAAAGAAGTGAAAAGGGTTGACTTTGACCTGATTACGAACGGCCGCATAGGTCAATACCATCCGGTACAGGATGAGCCCGCCCAATAAAAACCAGGATAGAGTAAGGCCCACAGCATAGGCCGCCCCTGCAGAAAATGCCAGGATCAAAAGAAAGGGAAGCAAAAGAATACCTATCATCTTATTGACAATGAATACAATAAATATATAGGAGTCAGCCGCCTCTTCGATCCCGAACAACCAACCGCATATTTTCAATCCGGCAAACTTGATGAAGTATGCTACCGACATTCCGGCGCAGCAATACATAAACATCAACCAGAAATTACCCAACGGGTCAATGGAATAATGCTGCAACAGGAATGCGATGTACAATCCGCCGCTTACTACGAAGAAACCATTAAGCAGAAGTGAAGGGAGCGGCGTTTGCATTAATTGCTCCCGTATCTGGCGTTGTTTTATGGTGGTTTTAAAAAACAGGCGAAAAAGGTCACTGAAGTATTTGGGGAATGCACGGCGTAAAATGGCAAAAACGATGAACAATAGCACCAATAAGTAAAAAAGAAGTTCCTTGCCCTGAACTTTTCTCACCTGTGCCGGTGGTGCATCCTGTAAAAGCTGAGTTTTCCCTTTATAAGAAAATCGCTGTTTTATTATCTCCCAATTACCAGAAGGAAAAGAAAACACCTGAACAGAATTCATCAACAAGGAATCATAAACAATTTTCCGGAGCATTGCAACCTCATTTTGTTGCTGCACTAAAGTGTCTATCGTACCTGTAGTATCCTTCTGTCGTATACTATCACCAACGGGCTGTACGCTGATGGTATCTGCGGGAGTTTGTCCTGATACAACACCGATAATAAACAAATACCCCAATAAGAAATAGATGTACCGCTTCAAATAAAAAAATTGTTTTGCAAAAGTATTGAAGTGAAGTACGACTTTATGCAGGCATTTAAAAATAGTTGACAAATCCAAAATGGATCTTGGACTGTTTCAGGTTAAAATCAGTATCATTTCTTTTACCAATTGCCCAGGCCAGATTAAAAATACCTGCCTTTGTTTCAAACGCAATACCGAGACCTGTACCGAAATAGGTATAATTCAATTTGGCACCGGCAGTGTTATTTTGACCCCAGCCACCATCAGCCAATGCATAGAAGTAAGAATTTTGCCCTGTAAGGTACAACAGCCGGTATTCCACTGTGCCTATGACAAAATGAGACAGGTACTGGCTTTCTTCATCAAATCCTCTCAGCAGTTTATACCCGCCTAATTGAAATAGTTCATTTCGAAAAGTATTACCGCTTTGGAACACCCCTCCATTTATCGCAGTTTTTACAGTACTCTGTTTTCCCACAGGAAAATACCGGGCCGCGGTGGCCCTTACCCGCAACTGGTATGTTTTCAATTTTAAGCCTTCGTACAACTTATCAAAATCAAATGTAGGGTCATTAGGGTCTTTTAATTCCAGTATCTCATTATTCTTTTTCAGGCTCTTAGTACCAATGGAAGTGATGATCCTTATCTCGTTGCCCTTTTTAGGATTAAGGCGGTAATCTGTCGAATTAAACTCATAATCCACTCCCAGGTTCAGCGACCGTACATCTGCCACTGCAGGTAATTGCCTGCTTTGAATTACGGCTGTCGTATTGATACCGCCAAGACTTACAATGGTTTGAAATTGCTGGATAAACAACTTCCCGGACTGATTATTATTTAATGTGTATTGCGCTCCTAACTGAAAATTGACATTTAAAAAACTACTGTCCTTTTTGAACATATCAAATGTAAAATCTAACCCAATAGGAGAACGAAAAAGGTAGGGATGCTGGTATAATAAATTCAGTCGCGGCGATTTCACTTGTATCTGTTGCCAGTTCAGCCCAATCGTTTCTCCAGAGCCAAAAGCATTTCGGAGCAGAATATTGGCTTCGCCCGTCAATAGCAATTTCTTACTGGAAAGCTGGTCATTATTGGGTAAAAAACCAACCAGTACATTTACCTGGCTGCTCTTCTTTTGCTTCAGGTACATATTAAGTACTGAGCCGGTTGCCAGCATGGTAAGATCAAATGGTTTTTCCTCTTCTATGTAAGAGAGCTCCCGTATTTTCTTGTTTACTTTCAACAGCTTTTCCTTACTGTAAATACTTCCATTGGGCAAGTCGAGGTAACGTTGCAGGTAGCTGTTAGATATTTTGGCATTGCCATATATGCGAATACTGTCGATCTTATAAAGAGGCCCTTTATTAACTTTCAGCAGGGCCGATACTTTGTCATTATCCAGCAACAAACTATCCAGGTACACTTTGGCAAAAGGATACCCGGTATTCTCCAGTTGATCCAGGATTTTTTCCTGTAGCAGTTGCACCTGGCCAAAATCAAGGGGTTTATTGGAAAATAATTTTTCCCGCCAACCGGCGGCATCAAGCAGCTGCGGGTCTATACATTTGGCATCTAATTGAGCCCAGCGGTATAATTCTCCGGCAAACAAAACGATACGGGCCGAAGCAGAATCATACTTCAGGCTGTCAACAGAGGCAGTAACATATCCCTTAGCCTGCAACAAGCCAGTGAGCTTATTTACATAATCAATACAAGTGGTCCGGGAAGAGAAGGATGTTTGTAAACCCATCTGGGATACCAGTGATGC
>JAEUVL010000009.1 GCA_016786965.1 Chitinophagaceae bacterium | reverse complement strand
GTTGCTGAGCACCAGCCCCTGTATATTATGAAGCGCATTGTAAACAAAGTGGGGATTCATCTGGCTTTGAAACTGGGCAATCAGCCTGGCCTGCTTGCTCAGTTGCAGTGCCTGCTCCTGTATCTGGATGCTTTTTTCTTCTAGCTTTCGATAAGCTTTTTTCTTCGCCTGTATGTTTCGGAGTAATATTACCGCCAGCAGGCCCAGCAGACCTAACCCTGCCAGCAGGATATTGCGGGTTTGCTTTTGACTGCTAAGCTGGATTTCCTTCAATTCTTTTTCATTTTCGGAGAGCTGCAATAGTTGGGCATTGGCTTTGGCCAGTAACAGGTTTTTTTCCAGTTCTTTATCCTGTTCAGTAATGTGCAGGGCCTGTACTTCTTTCTGACGGGCCAGCAATTCAATCTCACTTTGCTTTTTTTCTGCTTCCAGCAGGTTGCCGGCTATGATGGCATTTTGCTTTTCCAGTTGCAGTTGCTGTATCCGCTGTTCTGTTCCCAGCCGGGTGATCTCGTTGTCTTTTTTTTCCTGTTCATATTTATTCTGGATATCGGCTGCTTTGGCAAAGCTTTCTTTGGTAAAAACAGAATCATCATAACGTTTGGTGGCTTCCAGCAATACCAGGGCTTTTTCAAAATCACCGGTTTCTTTATGGGCTTTTATCAGGGCACGGTAGGTCCTTATTTCAAATGACCTGGATTTATACTTTTGTGCAAAGCTGATGGCAGTATTGTATTCTTGGATGGCAGCCGTATAATCCTTCTTTTTGTACAACATGCTTCCTTTCCAGAAGTGATAACTCATGTTGTCATTTCCCGAACGCTTCTTATCGATGATTGCTTTTGATTTTTCCAGGAAATAAGTGGCAGAGTCAAACCCGGCAAGCTCCGCATGATAGTTGGATATGTTCAGGTAGTAGATAATAAGGCTCAGACTGTCGTGATTGCCTTCTGCAGCGTCTATACTTTGCTGCTGGAAATAAATAGCTTTTTTTACATCCTCCGGGCCTTTTCTTTTTGTATAAGTGGTACTGGCCAGTGCGGCGTAGCCATTCGCAATACCCTGGGGCAAATTTGCTTTGCGGCTGGCTTCTATAGACTTCAGCGTAAACTCTTCATATTTTTCCGTTTGCCGGGCCATGCCATATACATGGGCCAGCCCGTTATACGTTTGTGCGGTAATGTCGTGGTACCCGTTTGCTTCTGATATCCGTAATGCAGCCGTAAAGTGGTTGCCTGTTTTGTCTGTTACGTTGTCTGTGTACAGGTAGGCAAAGCCAAGTGCCATCTGTGCATAGGCTTCGAGGTATTTACTTTTAATGGTTTGGGCTTTTTCAACAGCCCAGTTACCAATCACTAAAAAAGGAGCTGTTTCGGTAGAATAGACCGTTTCAATTATCTGCAGCTTACTCATGATCGTTGCT
>JAEUVL010000091.1 GCA_016786965.1 Chitinophagaceae bacterium | reverse complement strand
GGTATCCAATCATACTTTCCTATGGCTCCTTGAAGCGAAGATCTTGATCTGAAGTCATAGCCATTATAAGAGTATTCGAGGAGAATGTCTTCAATAGCTTCATCTGCATCCACTATCCAGCTAAGCTGGTGTTTCCCACTTGTTATTTTCCCTTCCAGCTTTAAGTTACGTAATGGCAGTACACTGGCCTGTTGAAAGGATCCGCTGACCGTGTATCCACCCAGCATTCCATAAGTGCCGGAGTAAGCATTAGCTACCGGCTTTACCCGAATATAATAGGTTCCGGCATTCAGCATTGTATCAATAGAAGCCTGTAAACTATCGGCAGGGTTACTGGACCTTAAACTGTTCAACGACTGGTTGAGCAACTCTGTTAGAATATCACTGTTGGCGGCTGTATTAAGAGGACCTGCATTTACTGGCTTGCTCCTGACCGATAACAAGCCAGGTGCACTAAGGGTGACCCTAAACAGGTCTTCATCGTTAGTGTAATTAAAAACAGCATCCTTGCTGAATTGATTATTGGTAATTTGGATGGCACCCGATGTGGCCGGGGTATTTCCATGATCGTCCGTACGCAACTGAATTCCATTACTGGGCCGGGTTATTATGGCCATGTCGTCCTGCAGGTTGTTGCATCCATATGAATTGGGGCCATTGTGCCATATTGTTACATTCCTGTAGTATCCGACCCCCATGATAGGGGCCCAGCTTATTTCTCCTGAACCTGTGCCGTAACTGTAATCTGATACTTTATTACACAAAGCATCATAGGTACTCTGGTGATATAGCCCTAATGTATGTCCTGCCTCATGTGCGGCCGCTTCGGAAATATATTTTATATTATTTCCCAACAGTTGTGTGAAGATAAAACAAGGTGTATCGTCACCCCAGCTAAAGGAACCTACAAAAGCCACACCACCTGCATTTCCATACCATTGCGATGAAGTGGTAAGCACAACTCTTATCCGCTGATTAATTGGAGCGGCAAGAAACTTGACTGAGTCAGTTGTAATATTTAAGGTAAATGGCCTGTAGTCTTCAGCCACCCGGTTAAATATATCCTGCACTTGTGCTGTTGTTAAGCCAGCAGGGTTGCACGGAATTGGACCATCGTAATTCCAGACCGTATTGTCAACCATATGGCCGTCAAAATCAAGGAAAATGGTTGCGGTTGCTGTCGGGTCGCTGTTTAGCTTAGGTATCTGCGAAGTTGCCCGGTATATGGTCAGCAGCAGAATAATCGTCAGTAAATGTAGTTTCTTCATTGTGCTTTAGTTAATATGGTGTATTAAAGTTTGTAGGTTCATTCAAGCCTTAACCTGTTAATGCTTTGTTTGGAGAAATAGTAGCGGCCATTTTGGTTTACCAGTTCAAAACAGTCTCCGGTTTGTTTTCCATTTATATGGCCTCTGTAGCTGGTATTGCCGGATGGAAGGGTGATTCTTGAGAATACTAGCAATGCTTTTTCAGTAAATGAAAGCTTCACCGTTACCGTCCTGATAGTATTACTGAATTTTGTGACCTGCGACATGATTGTTCCTTCTACAAAGGGAGAACCATTAGCAAGTATTGTTATACTATTTCCATTTTGTTTCTCAAACAATGAAGTGAGAACCTCAATGTTTACCGGCACCGAGTCGGGTACGGCAGCGAATAATTTGGGTAAATCTTCCCTTGGTTCATTCACTGGTACTATTTGGGTATGCCCGGATATACTCATCTTAATGAGCAGTACAATGGTCAGGCTTATTTTAAGGATCCGGGTAATAAATTGCTTTTTCATAATTTTTTTTTAAAAGGAGGCCTTTCAGGGCTGAACATAGCAGTCCTGTATTGCCAATGACAATCTTGTTTTGTTAATGATGGATACGAAAAGGGTATTTAATGAAATGTTGGTTCTGATAGCTTAAAATTTGCAGCAGGAGGGACCCATCCAGGCGCATATGGCTTAGCCATCAAGCCTGGCCCTGCTTTTCGAAGTCAACTATCAGTAAGCAGCATGGTTGGAATATGAAGTAACTTTCCTCTAATGAAATATTGCCTTTCCTGAAATTACAAACGGGCTACTTCATACCCCTTCCATACATCGTAAGAACTATACCACATTTCACTCATGAAACACATTTCAAGTATTGTATAACTACTCTCTGATTTGTGTTTTGCTAAGGCAAAGTTTATATAAAAAGATGAGTTTTGGTACAACGTAGAACCCCTTAACTGGGGTGATTATGCCGAATCGTGATTATGTTTATTGAAAAGTGTTTTTTTATCAATGAACGTTGATTTTAACATTCAGCAAAATACATTTTTGGGGGCTATGGGAAGACAAAAGACTAAATTTTTAAACGTATAAACACGTTTCAGGCTGTTTTTTGATTTCAATTTTTTGAATGACTTTTCTGTTTTCCATTGTTAATTATACAGTATCTAAAGTAGTATGGCGTGCAGTATTGCCCTGATGATCTATCAGTCAAGGCCACAATACTTCAAGAGTAGTTTCTATCTGTAGGTTAGCTTGCAGGGCAGTTTTGGAGCTGAATATTGAATCCGGAGAGCAGGCTGGTTACTTGATTACCGTTGCAGTAGTGCTATTGTAGGGGCCGGGAAAACCTGGCTGTATCAGCTCATCAGGGAAAATCTCCTTCCGGGAGATTTCAGCAGACTTCAATTTGGGTTTTCGCTTTTTATTTATTTTTATGTTTTCCTTATGTTTCATTGTCAGATAGTTTTTTAAAAACCCTTTAGACAATCCAGCACCGCCGTTGCTGATCTCATCAAAAACCCTGACAATTTCTTCAAGAGGGTCCTCCATCATTATGAAACCTCTGAATTTATCTTTCCTTATCAGGGGAATCATTTTAGGTTTTACCATGTCAAAACAGCCGATAAGTCTGGTTTCAGGAAACAGTACCCTTATTTTTTTGCAGGTAGACCTGAGCTCTGCAATAGACGTTTCGATGTTGATATGATAACATATAAAATCACCCGGTTCCATCCCCGGTTTCACAGGTTCCTGCAGATCCCTTTCATGAATAAAGTTTACAGATGCAACATATGATTGGAACAGGGACTTGAAACCAAAATAATAGATCGTGGTTTTATCCAAAAAGGATACGGTTTTAGTTTTCATTTAGAATCATGATTAATAAAATGCAAAAGAAGAAAAAGTACCTCTTTTGCATATACACTATTTCCAATATTAATTTAAGCCGATGTCCATCCTGATCTGTACGAATATAGAGAAAAGAAGTATTGTTATTCCCTGGCTCATGGTGTCAGTTTGTGTATGCCTGATTTAGTTTAGTAACATTGATTTTGCTTTGTAAAAAGCAAATTTGTATACCTGAACTATTTGCCGGAACGGCCATTTATTGGCCTAATTCAATACTGATCATCGAAATATTTAGCATTTTTCCAGGTAAAGCAGTCATAGGCGAAAATCCGGCGGTTCATTATAAGGGCAATTTCAGACATCTTACCAGACGATTAAGGCAAACCGAAGAGTAGGCTTATTTCATACAGCTCATTGCATTCCCCAGATAAGTACCCTGCTACCGGATTTATTTAATTACAGACCTTACCAGTTTGATCGCCTGTGGCCATGCTCTCTTATTTTTTATTTGCCTAATACCCTCTGCCGGGTATAAAAATGTCCCAAAACTTGCCAAGCTTTGCTTACAGAACCCGCAGGTTCCATTTCCGGAAGAAGTGGGGCGGGATTATGCTTCGCAGATCCTAATTCGTAATTTCAACATGGCCATAAACCGAAGTACATGAAGCAATTCTTTCTTTTGACAGCCTTGCTGTTTTCGACAACGCTCTTTTCACAAAACAAAATTGCTATGATAGTGGCGGTTGGGGAATACGCTCCGGCTAATCTGATACCCCCAATAGCATCGGTGAACGATGTGAAATATATCAAAGCGATCCTGAATAAAAATGGATTTACAGATAAAAACATACTGACCCTTATAAATGCCAAAGCCACCAAGGCCGCTATTCTGAAAGGCCTTGCTGACCTCGCCACGAAAGCAAAGAAGAAAGACATTGTTGTGCTTCATTTCGCCTGCCACGGGCAACAGATAAGGGACCAGCGAACTGTGGAACTGGGAAAAGATGAAGACGATGGCTATGATGAAGCATTACTTCCGTATGATGCAAAGGCAAGGTATAATCCCACGGGCTATAAAGGCGAAAAGCACCTGCGGGACGATGATCTATATCCCAGGCTGCTGGCCATCCGCCAAAAGATAGGGCCTGAAGGAAGCTTATTGGTATTGATAGATGCCTGTCATTCTGGCACCGGTACCCGTGCAGAAGGCTTTGCCATAACAAGGGGCGATCCCGTTCCATTTCCCGATCCGGAAAATCCTATTGACTCTGTAATAAACCTGGCTGCGGCTGAGGCCAGGCAGGGCTTTTTCGAGGCAATGCCCGATTCTATTTCCAATATGGTGGTCATAAGTGGTTCTGCGCCGCACCAGGAAAATAAACAGTTAGTGATCAATCATGAAGAATTAGGGTCATTGTCCTATTCATTTTACAAAGCCATGAGTGATATGCCTCCCGGTAATAATTATGCATTATTATTTGAAAAGATAAAGGCCACAATACAGGCTTATATTCCAGACCAGGTTCCCGTAATAGAAGGGAATGCCCAACAAGTGATATTCAGCGGCAAGTACACTGCCAAACAAGACAGAACATTTATCCGGGTAGGCATTAAAGCACTGCCGGCAAAGGATGATTCGCTGTTTACCGTTGAAAAGGGAATGATGGATAATATGATGCCTGGTGCGGTTTGCAGTATATATGAAGCAGGTAGTAAAGAGCCCTTTACTACCGCTGTAATACGGAAAGTGGACAATTTTAAAAGTATTGGTATAGCCGGCAAACTGCTCAGACGTTCTGATCTGTATGAACTGAAACAGGAAGAAGAAAATTATGGCAACCTGGGCGCTGGCCTGGCACTGAAGTTTGAAGAACCATCCCTGCGATCATCCCGCCTGGTGGCACAGGTAAAGCAATTCCTGCAGCCCTACCGCTTTCTAAGCCTGGCAGATAATGCCGATTTTCAATTAGCCATCCGGAGAGAGGCCGACAGTAAGAAGGCAGAACTTACAGACCGAAGCAATACCTTGCTGTGGTCGGCTAATATTACAGGCGGCGATTCTTTATCAGCAGCTGACCAGCAAAACCTGATCAGGAATATCAAAAAAGCCATGCGGGTAAAATATTTGCGAACGATGCCT
>JAEUVL010000083.1 GCA_016786965.1 Chitinophagaceae bacterium | reverse complement strand
TAAAATAGAATGGACAGATGGCGCCTTCCCTAACCTGAACATGCTGGAGATAATGAAAGACAGGTGGACCAATATTGATGCAAATGGTAACAGGGTAACTGACCCTACTGAACTCGCAAAACTAAATGCGAATGCCAAGATATGGTCACCGGTAAGAGTACAGCGCTGGTGGCTGCACTCCTGGGCTATTGAAGATGGCTCTTACCTGCGCCTGAATAATATTACACTCGGGTACACACTGCCACAAAACCTGCTGAGCAAAATTAAGATCAGCAACTTCAGGATATATGCGACCGTAAACAATCTTACTACGATCACTAATTATTCAGGATACGATCCGGATGTAACGGCACGGAGAAGTGATCCGCTTACACCGGGTGTGGACTTTGCGGCTTACCCCCGATCAAGGACCTGGTTATTTGGCGTAAATGTTACTTTCTAAAAAACACAAAAACGATTCGATATGAAAAATAAATTCTTTCAATCATTAGCTGGCAGTGTATTGCTGATAGCTTTACTGGCTGCCACAGGATGCAAAAAATATACGGAAGTGGAACCGGTATCGCAGTACAGCGTATCACAGGCTTTCTCCGATGTATCCAATGCCACCACTGCTATCGTTGGGGTATATGATGAATTGCAGGGAGATAATGGATACGGTATCCGCATCAGCATGTATTATCCCTTTGACTCCGATGAAGGAATTGTAAGCGGTGGTATAGACAATGGTAGAAGAGGCGTGGGCCGTTACCAGTTATTATTATCCAATGCCGAACTGGCTAATCCATTCCGCCAGTTGTACCGTGGTATAGAAAAAGCTAACCTGTGTATCGAGCAAATACCATTGATGGCACAATACAATGGCGGCTCTCCTGCTGAGCAGGCCTCCCTGAAACGCCTGCATGGCGAAGCATTGGCACTGAGAGCCCAGTTCTTATTCCAGTTAATATTAAATTGGGGAGATGTGCCTGCACCGCTGGTACCGGCATATAAACAAAGCAATTTATTTATTCCAAAAACAAACCGTGATTCGATCTACGACCAGATAATTGCTGACCTGGCGGTGGCCAGGGATCTTGTTCCCTGGAGAACAGATGCAGGCCCCCGTAATGAACGCCTTACCAAAGGCGCTATAAAAGCACTGAGGGCCAGGATCGCCCTGTTCAGAGGTGGCTATTCGTTACGCCCCAATGGTAGTGGAACAGGACTCGGCACGATGGAACGCAGGGCTGATTACCTGACCTATTATAATATTGCCAAAACCGAATGTGAAGAACTGATGGCAAGAAGAGATCAGCATACCCTGAATCCTAACTATGAGAACATCTGGAGAAATGTTACTTCATTTGTATATGATCCGCAGGGTGAGATCATGTTTGAAGTAGGTGCCGGTGGTGGTAATGGTAACAGTGACAGCCGTATGGGCAACTACGATGGCCCTACGCTGAACAACGCATCCCGCTATGGTGCCGGTGGTGGTGGCGTAATAATGCTGCCAACCTACTTTTATGCTTTTGATTCTGTGGACACCCGGAGAGATGTGACCATCACTCACTACCAGGTAACTAATGCCACTAATATCAAAAGCCAGCGCCGCCTGGGTGAATTGAATACCGGTAAGTACCGCCGCGACTGGAGAGTTCCTTTATTACCAGGCACTGTACTGAATGTAGGATACAACTGGGCCATGATCCGTTTCTCCGATGTACTACTGATGTATGCAGAAGCGGTAAATGAAATAAACGGTGCACCTACTGCAGAAGCGATCTTAGCTTTTGAAGAAGTAAGAAAAAGGGCTTACCGTGGTAATACCGGCCTGATCGGTGTAACGCCAACTGACAAAGCAGGATTCTTCAATGCGATCGTCAATGAAAGATACCTCGAGTTTGGTCATGAAGCTATCCGCAAGTATGACCTGATCCGCTGGAACTTACTGGCCGCAAAAATAGCTGAGACCAGGACCAGGATACAGCAAATGAGAGACAGGGTGGCCCCTTATACAAATGTGCCCCAATACATTTACTATAAAAACGTGGGTGAAGAGATCATTTATTATACCACACTGGACAGTGTAGGTGGCAGAAGACCATTCTGGAGGCCCACACAGGTACCCCCAACTGGTACTACCGGAACCACACAGGTGCCTGCTGCCAAATGGGTACGTATTGACTGGGCGCAGCATCTTTCCGCCAATGTGATAGATGTGGATGGCACCGGAAACAAACAATTACATCTTGCATTAGCCTATTATTTTGTTACCGGAAAGAGTGAACTATACCCGTTTGATGCGGCTACGATCTCCTCTTACCAGGGACAATTGAAACAAAACCCGGGTTACTAACAGATATTTCTCATAGAGCAGTTAGCAGTTTAGTATATTAAGGCTGTATCCTGAGTTGATCAATGGATGCAGCCTTATTTTCTTCCTTTCGTCTGAAATATTAGCATGAAAACTCTCTTCATCACCATATGTTATTGCAGCTTGTTACTTTCTTCCTGTGCGCAACAACAAACAGTAATCTCATCCCGGCAGGACAATGATTTTGCTATTGCCTTTCCTGGTGCGGAAGGGTTTGGTAAATATGCTACCGGCGGAAGGGGCGGACAGGTATTGATTGTATCCAACCTGAACGACAAAGGCCCCGGGAGTTTTCGGGAAGCAGCCGAAGCAAAAGGCAAGCGTATCATTGTTTTTGAAGTTTCCGGCACCATTCACTTGCTATCAAAACTTTCTATCCGCGGGGAGGCTACAATAGCAGGACAAACAGCACCAGGGGATGGGATCTGCATTGCCGACTATCCAGTGTCGATGGGTGGCGATAATATTATTTTACGCTACGTCCGTTTCCGTATGGGCGACCGATACCAGCGGCAGGCCGGCATGGTGGATGGCAGCGGTGGCGATGATGCTGTCAGCTCTTTCAAAAGAAAGCATATCATTATTGATCATTGCAGTTTGAGCTGGAGCACTGATGAAGTATTTTCTGTGTATGGTGGCGACAGCACCACCCTGCAATGGAACCTCATTGCGGAGCCGTTGAATTATTCTTACCATTTTGAGACAGGCGATAAGGACTGGGAACACCATGGTTTTGGCGGTATCTGGGGAGGCTTACACCTTTCAGCGCATCATAACCTGTTTGCGCATTGCATTAACCGTACACCAAGATTCAATGGCATCCGTCATACACCCACAGAGTTTGTGGACTACCGGAACAATGTGATATACAATTGGGGTGGTAATAATATTTATGCTGGTGAAGGTGGTGATTATAATATTGTAAACAACTATTATAAATACGGGCCGAATACGAATAAAAATGTCCGCTATCGTATTGTGAATCCCGGACGTAATGAAAAGATCGGATTTGGCAAATGGTATGTAAAAGGAAATTTTGTGGATGATGCCACTGATGTGACCAAAAATAACTGGCTGGGAATACAAATGGGGAATGGCGGCACGGAAGAAGATAAAAAGAACACTATTATTGATAACCCGCATATCACTGAAGCGATACCGGAACAAACGGCCACGGACGCCTACACCGCTGTATTGCAAAGCGTTGGTGCAAGCTATAAAAGAGATACTATGGACGACCGAATCATTGCTGATGTAAAGAACAGAACAGGGCGCTTTATAGATGTGCAGGGCGGCTACCCTCATGGAACAGCCTACGAGCTAACAGTGAATGCCTGGCCCTCGTTGCAATCCCTTCCGGCTCCCGCTGATATGGACAAAGACGGAATGCCAGATGAATGGGAAAAAAGAAATGGCCTGGACCCGGCAACTGCTGCTGATGCTTCGCAATATAAACTGCATACCTTTTATACCAATATTGAAGTGTATTTAAATAGCTTAGTAAAATGAAAAAGCTGCTGTTCATTCCCTTAGCATTGCTTGCCCTTGCATTTGCGTTCCCGGCTAAGAAAAAGATAAAGATCTTTCTGGCAGGCGATTCCACTATCTCTATCAAAGAAACAAAAGCTTATCCTGAAACTGGCTGGGGTATGCCCTTTGTACAATTCTGGGACTCTACTGTAACGGTGGTAAACAGAGCTAAAAATGGACGCAGTACCAAGACCTTCCTCAATGAAGGATTATGGAAAACCATCTATGATGAAGCAACTGAAGGCGATTATGTGATCATCCAGTTTGGCCATAATGATGAATCAGTAGAAAAAAAAGAACGTTATTCCACCCCCGATACATTTAAGATGAACCTTGTAAGGTTTATCAGGGAAACAAGAGAGAAAAAAGCTACCCCTATCTTACTTACACCTGTATCAAGAAGAAAATTTGACAAAGAGAATCTTGCTGTTGAAACACACAAGGAATACTCTGCACTAACCAGGGAAGTGGCCAAAGAGCAAAATGTATTATTCATTGACCTGGATGAAAAAAGCAGGGCTCTATACCAGCAGTTTGGCCCTGAGCATTCGAAACTATTATTCCTCCAGTTACAGCCAGGAGAACATCCAAACTACCCGGAAGGAAAAAATGACAACACCCATTTTAATGAACTGGGCGCAAGACTGATCGCCCAATTGGTATTGAAAGAACTAAAAGCACTGAATATTGAATTGACAGAAAGAATTTTTATTCCCCCGGCAAAAAAATAAATGAAGAGAGTTGTATTCATATTCACCTTATTGCCTGTTTTCCTCTTTTCAAAGGCACAATCAACAGCCGGTATAACCGGCGTAAGGGACACTTCCTATAATATACAGAACGAGTATAATAAACACCTGAAGAATTATCCCAACCTGCAAATCGTAAATGAATTTGCTTATCAATACATCACCGAGGAAAAAAATATTAGTTATTGTAAGACCAAAGAAAGGGAACTAAAGCTGGATGTATTTTCACCAAAAGAGAAATCAACCAACAAAAGAATAGCCATCCTTTTTATTCATGGCGGCGGCTGGAGAAGCGGCAACAAAGCTATGCACCACCCCTTATTGCAACGGTTAGCTGCACTGGGTTATGTTTGCATCACTCCTGAATACCGCCTTTCCACCGAGGCCTTGTACCCGGCAGCGGTGCATGATGTAAAGTCGGCCATTCGCTGGGTAAGAAAGAATGCGACAAAGTATAATATTGATGTAAACAAGATCGCTATATCCGGTCATTCTGCCGGTGGTGAGCTGGCTGCTTTTATGGGCGCAACTAACGGAATGATGCAGTTTGAAGGAGATGGTTGTTATAAAAATATATCCAGCAAAGTCAATGCAGTAATTGACCTGGATGGCACACTGGCTTTCATACATCCGGAGTCAGGTGAAGGAGATGACAGTAAGAGAATATCTGCGGCCACTCATTGGTTTGGGTATTCCAAAACAGAAAATCCGGAGTTGTGGAAAAAGGCCGCGCCTCTGACACATGTGGGAAAACATACCCCGCCAACTCAATTTATCAATAGTGGTGTAGCGAGAATGCATGCTGGAAGAGAAGATTTCATTGCTGTATTAAAGCAGCATAACATTTATTCAGAAACCAGAACATTAGAAGGCTCTCCCCATTCTTTTATATTGTTCAATCCATGGTTTGACACAACAGTAGTTTACATGGATACATTCCTTCGACGAATTTTTCCGGAACACAAAATAAAATTTGTAAAAGAACTTACAGTAGCGCAGGATGGTAGTGGTGACCACAAATCGGTACAAGCAGCAATAAATGCGGTACCTGTTAACAACAAGAAACCTGTT
>JAEUVL010000073.1 GCA_016786965.1 Chitinophagaceae bacterium | reverse complement strand
CAATGATGGCGATCGGTTGCTGGCTACCCGCAACAGGGCTGGTGTGTTGACGTCCGGCCAGCTTTATTACGATACCGTCACCGTAACGATACCCAATAGCACCATACCTGGCAATTATGTTATAATAAGTAAAGCCAATTCGAATAATGGTATAGTAGAGTCCAATACCAACAACAATCTCGGTTATAGTTTACTCAATGTATTTGCACCACCCATAACTGATCTGACAGTGACGGGTGTTATGAGACCAGATACGGTGATGCTGGGTTATACAATGGATACAGCAAAATGGGTAATTACCAATGCCTCCGGTGAGACGGCAAGGGGATCTACCTCTGATGGAATTTATTTGTCGGCCGGTAATCTGTTTGATTCTACAGCTGTATTGCTGGGAGTAAAAAACAAGAATATTAATATGGCACCATTGCAATCTGATACGGTGCGGCTGGCACCATTGGTAACCGGAGTAATTGAAGGCAACTATAATGTATTTGTAAAAACTGACCTGCTGAACCAATTAACAGAATCAGATAAAAACAATAATACAGGCATGTCGGCTACACCTGTGTATGTAAAGGTGAAAGAATTGCCGCTGAATGTAAATGAGCTAAACACCCTGCATACCATCAACCGTTACTATAAATTGAAAATAGCAGATTCATTGCGGGGCTCCACGATACTTGTTACACTGAATACGAACGATTCACTGCTACTGAAGAATGAAATGTTTATATCTGGCAGCTATTTACCCACACCGGCAAATTATGAATACCGCTACGAAGTACCCAATTATGGCAACCAGCAGATTGTAATGTCATCGGTTACTGATTCGGTGTATTATATCATGGTTCGTTGTGTATCCCCCAATCCGATAGTGCAGAATATAACGTTGAAAGCAGTGAAACTTCCTTTTGCTATTTTGAATGTACATACCAACAGCGGAGGCAATATTGGTAATGTAACAGTACGTATCAGGGGTTCTCTCTTCCGCGACAGCATGACAGCTAAATTGAGTAATGGTGTAACAACTATTTATGCATCGGCTGTTTACTTCACCAACAGCACGCAGGTGTTTGCCACTTTCCCATTGCAGGGAAGGCCGTTGGGTGTGTATAATGTAACGCTGATGAAACCTGATTCGTCTGAAGCGGTATTATCCAATGGCTTCTCTATTGTTCCCGCCAATAATGGTGGGTTAATAACCGGGGGTGGTGTAAATACCGGGGCTGGTAATGGCAATGCACCGGGCTGTGATCCAGGTGCAGCCAGTGGATTGAATTCGCAACTGGTGGTAGAACTGGTAGTGCCGCAACGGGTATTGATAAAACGTCCTGTGGTGATACTCATCAATTACAGTAATCCTACCAATTTCGACATCCGTGCACAGTCAAGAACATTATATAGTGAAGCAGGAGTTAAGATGGCTTTTACCAAAGAAGGGGTTCCAACCGGAACAACATCGTTGTACCTGGAATTAGTGGAAACGGGCGGCCCTCCTGGCATTATCAGGGCAGGTGGAAGTGGAACTATTATTATTCACAGCCGGGCTCCTGACAATGTGCCGCAACCAAGTGGTAAAGTGATGTTTAAACTACAATAAGTAAATTATAATTGAGTCAATTGGAAATTA
>JAEUVL010000004.1 GCA_016786965.1 Chitinophagaceae bacterium | reverse complement strand
CTGATAGACAACTGCCTGAACTATGGCGGCTGGGGCGTCTGGCTTTGGAGTACCGTGGCCGGCACCTGGAACCTGCAATTCAACTATAAGAATAACTCGGTAGGCAGCGCTGCCGCTACCAATTTTGCTATCGGCACCTGGCATCATGTGGCCGCTGTACGAAATAACGGCACTATCTCCTTGTACATTGATGGTGCCTTTCGCCTCTCTGCCACTGAAGGTACCACCGCTCCTACATACCCGATTAATATGCAGGCCGGCGCTATGTGCTATGCCAGCTTTTCCCCTCCCCGCTATAATCCTTTCGGTGGTAAGATAGATGAGATACGGGTGTATAACCGGGCCCTTTCGGCAGCAGAGATCATTGTATTAGCTCCTTTCTCACTGCCCCTGAAAATGGGCGATTTTACCGCCGTGAAAAAATCAGCCGGCATTCAACTTGATTGGGAAACCCTGTCTGAAGAGAACACCTCGCATTTTGATGTGGAGCGCAGTACTGATGGTACCCATTTCTCCTACATTGGTAAGGTAAATGCGGCGGGCAACTCATCCGATAAACTGGCTTATACATTTACCGACGCCAACCCGGCCAGCGGCACCAATTTCTACCGGCTGAAAATGGCCGACCTGGATGGTACTTCCTCCCTAAGCCGGGTGATCGCCGTGAAGAGCGGAATCAATTTATTAACCATCGAATTATTTCCCAACCCGGCCAACGAGGTACTACAAGTGCAGATACCCGCCGCAAAAAAGGAAACTGTGAGCCTTTTTATTTCTGATGCCCTGGGTAAGAGTTTGTACAGGAGGTCCATTCAACTGACAGAAGGGAACAATGTGATGAGCATTCCGGTACAACAGTTACCAAAAGGCCATTATTACCTGGTGGTAAATAATAAAGAGGGACGACAATCCAAAGCCTTTGTAAAACAATAATAGACACATGATACGATATGGTAGCAAAACCATGTCATGGATAGAGCCAGGGAATACCCTGGCTCTATCTATTTTTCCCAATAAAAAGTTAACGACCCCCTTTTTTCGCCATTCGTCAGGAAATTGTCACACTTCAGATAAATGGGATTATTGACAACGTGACTACACTATATCTTCGAAGTACGAAGCGCTTAGTAATTATTGCTAAAACAGTAACATTCAGAAGCATCTTTCGTTTTAGTTCGAAATAACCGCTGTTAAAGTGTAGTCATGAAACTCAAACCAACAACCAACCTTTTTCTTGCCTTTTGGCTGCTATCCGCTGTAAACGGATTGGCGCAAACCGCACCGCCTAAACAATTACCGGCCAACAGGACCACCAAGACCGTTAAGATCGATGGCCTGATCAATGATGAAGCCTGGAAAGATGCGGCCATCATGACCAACCTGGTGGAGTTCCGGCCCAAAGTAGGCGCACTGGAAGCACCTGAAAACAAGACCATCACTTACCTGATGTATGATGATGAAGGTATTTATTTCGGAGGCTATTGTTATGAACGTACGAAAGACAGTATTGCCACTGAATTAGCCGGCCGGGATGGGTTTGGCACTAATGATTACATCGGTCTG
>JAEUVL010001075.1 GCA_016786965.1 Chitinophagaceae bacterium | reverse complement strand
CCACATAGTTGTATTCCGATTTTAGGCTGAATTTCTGAATCTCTACCTGATAATCCTGTCCGTCGGACGGAATGGAGTAGGGTTGCAGGATGTCGAAGGTGGCCGAAAGTTGATTTTCATTCATCAGAACCGCTACATTTCTCATTTCTGCCGAATCCATATCCATGCCTTTCATGGCACCCGCACTTTCAGCCATGGAAGGTGCAGCTTCCATACGTTTACTCATGACGGCATATTCGGCCAAAGGACGCGGCTGATAAAAATTCAAATACCATGGATGAAGTTTTGGCCGCTCGCTGCCGAGCGCCGGATTTCCGGTACTCAGGCTGATACGTACCTGATTCCAGTCTTCGCCGCAACTCTGGTTTACCTTGGCTTTATACACCAGTTCTACCGGGCTGTTTACATCTTTTACTTTCAAGTCATAAAAAGCATACCAGGTGACGTTCGTGTGAATGACGTAATTGAATTCAAACGACGACATGGTTCTTGAGCGGGCATCCACCTTCACAATAATATTTCCGGTTGGCTGTTGCTGCTTTTGACGAAGGACATTTAGCTGTTGCTGTATTCTCTGAATCTGTTCATTCAGTTTTTTCTCCTTCAACTGTGCCTCCAGCTGATCCTCTTTCAATTCGCTCAACTTTTTCATGAAATAATCCGCCATCGGCTCTAATTCATCTGAAAGCACACCGCTGTTGGCACCTCCAATGGCTTTATTGGCTTGTAAAAGGCTTTGCGTTTCAGTCAAAACAAACATCCTGTTTTTTATCTGTTGCAGCCGGATGGTCAATGAATCCAGTTCTGTCTCCAGGTTCATTACCTCTTTCGGTTTCTTTTTTTCTGCCAGATAATTCTGCTGGAAGGATACCGACAGGATGGTGGCATCACCGGTCCCTTTCAGGTTGATACTCTGGGGATTGATATAAGGCGACAAGGCATCAAAAACCACCTCCTGAATGCCGGGATTCAGCGTCGCTTTGGCGGTTCTGGACACCATGGCCCCATTCTGGTAAATTTTCACCTCCTTAATTTCGGAGTTTCCAACCCAAACAGGGTCCTGGGCTTTCACTAAACATGGCAGCAACAAGGTTGCCAGCATGAACTGCATGAAGATCTTCATATGGATTTCAAATTTAATATTTTAACGGGACGGATCGTATAAACGGTAAAAATCCATATTCCGGTCCGTCCCGTTAATCATTTCTTCATCCGGCAAATCACAATTGCAGGGTCATGACGGCTTCTGTTGCGGGATTAGCTACTATTTTTACACCATGTATTTAAAGCGGCTGACGCTCTTCAATTTTAAAAATTATTCGGAGACGGAATTCAACTTCAGCTCGGGCGCCAATGCACTCACAGGCCCGAACGGAAGCGGTAAAACCAACGTGCTTGACGCCATCCATTATCTCTGCCTCTGTAAAAGTTACTTCAACGCCAGCGATTCACATGCTGTCCGGCACGATGCTTCCTACTTTTCCGTAGGGGGCCATTTCGAACTG
>JAEUVL010001056.1 GCA_016786965.1 Chitinophagaceae bacterium | reverse complement strand
ATTGCCCTGCTGCACCGTATGCGTCAGCTCATGCGCCAGTAAATGTTTTCCCTCATTTGAATTTGGATTATACTGCCCATCATTAAAATAGATATCACTGCCTACGGTAAAGGCTTTAGCACTCAGTTCCCTGTTCAATTGGGCTGCGTTAGCACCTGTATGAATTTTCACATGGCTGAAATCTGTACCAAACCTGCTTTGCATAAAAGATTGTGTGCGGCTATCCATACTACTTCCACTACCCTTGCTCGAATGAATCTGGTTAGTAATAGTTTCGGATGCCACAGCACCGGCAGAGGATTCCTTTCGCTGGATAAAAGAGGCTAAAGGTTTTCGCTGCACGTTTTCTTCTTCTTCATAATAGCTGCATTTGCGCTGGATAAAAGACTGGTCCTGTATCGGCATGATTGCATTGGCCTCGGCTCGAAGCGAATCATATGAAATGTCAGTAGTTAAGGGGGACTGAGCACAAAGATTCAGCAAGGATATATTGTCCGACTTTTTCAGTATCGTTTGTTTAACCTCCGCCGTGTTGCAAATTGTCACAGGGATTCGAGTTACTCTCTGACTTGGCAATATGCTTATTGAGTCCTGAATTTTGTTATGTTTTAAAGTCTTTTTATTTAGAAACATTCCAGAGACCACCATTATTATTGGAAGATCCGCTTCCCCAAGTTCCTGTGAGGTTGTTTTCTCTTACATTGCTCCATACTCCACTACCAGTAGAAGTCCCTTCTCTCCATGTATAATTGATCGTAACCCCGGAAACTGCGGTACTGGAAGCTCCCGGAGGTGTAACTGTATTATAAGTGATTGTACCATCCAAATTTCCAGAAACTGGAACCGACATTGCACTTAATCCAAATCCTGTCGTTGCCGAGTATGTGTAGACACCAGAAATCCTGTTAGAAGCACTTGGCGTTAATGTAACTGAGGAAGCAGTAGATACGCCGGTGGCATTATTGCCAAAACTGCCGTACCACGTACCGGTAAGAAGGTTTCTCCAGACTGTGTTTCCCACCGATGACTCATAATAATTAGGATTGTTTACTTCGCTCCAGTTTGCATTAATATAATTAGAAATATCAAACGTCAGTCCCGGCGAACCAGCTAGTGTATTGTAAAAATCCAGCCCCCTCCTGTTAGCTTCTAGGTCAGCATTTGAATAGACACCAGTAGTACTGAGTCCAAAACCGCCAGCTTCTGTTGACTGACCAAAAGCCTCAGCAGTTGCAACGCTGCCGCCAGTTGCATGTGCGTTTGTATAATAATCATATCCTTGCTGAAAGAAGTGTCCAAGTTTATCACTTCCAATACACAAACTATTAACCTTCATGGTTGGATTAAGGATTGGGAAAAAAGGGTTCATCCATATTCGATAATTTACCCCACTATATTTTGTTGCTGAATTTGCAGGCAAAAAAGCTTTTGTAGCGGGCAAAGAAGATGCCCAATCTTCAATCGCGGTCCTTCCAACTGATGTATTTACTCCGATACGCCCAGCTAAACCTGAAACCATCGCTGCACCAGTGGGACTACCCAGAGAAGATCTTAATGCAGCCAATGCAGTATTTACATAACTATTTATATCAGTCCTTGTATCTGTTAAAGCAGAACAGCCAATCGACGTATCATTTTCGGCTTTCTGAATTTTCTTATTTGCCCCCCCTCCCTGCTGCACCGTATGTGTCAACTCATGGGCCAGCAAATGTTTCCCTTCACTTGAATTTGGATTATACTGTCCTTCATTAAAATAAATATCATTCCCCACAGTAAATGCTTTAGCATTTAAGTCCCTGCTCATTTGTATAGCTTCTCCGCCCGTATGGATATTGATATTGCTGAAGTCAGTACCAAACCTGCTTTGCATGAACGACTGGGTATGACTGTCCATCGTACTGCCTTTTCCTTTGGTCGCATTGATCTGGCTGGTGACAGTTGGGGACGCCACCATACCACCGGTTGCTTCTTTCCGCTGAATAAAAGACGCCAGCGGTTTACGCTGCACTTTTTCTTCCTCTTCGCAGGCTGCACACTTTCGCTGTATACCGCTTGCATTACCTGCCGCAGGTGCCGGCACCTCCTGCATACTCATTACTTTATCCGCCATGCTATCCGCTTCCTGCTCCAGCGGATCATTCACAGCGCCAATGGCAAGACTGCATTGCACCGCAACGGCAGCGGCACTGCTGCTATCTGCTTTTTGTGTTTGTTTTTTATCGCCTGTCATACTACTGTTTTAGAATTAACGATATGCAGTCCTTCTTACTTACAACGTCTTCCCTTCTTTTCGATACTCGTTCTTAATACCTTTTATCACATCCTCCGCTGTTACCCGGTTATCATTTCTGCTCAATGCCTGTAAAGAAGCATACTGTACCGCATTCATAATAGAACCACCCGACAATTCATACTGCTGCGCAATACTTTCGAGCTCCTGCTGCGATGGCTTGATACAGGCTGTACTGAATGCATTATTCCACAGGCGGAATCGCTCCCTTGCCTGTGGTTTTTGAAAATGGATGATCGCCTGCAAGCGGCGGGTAAATGCTTCATCCACGTTACTGCGCATATTAGAAGCCAGTATCACC
>JAEUVL010000958.1 GCA_016786965.1 Chitinophagaceae bacterium | reverse complement strand
TCGTATGTTTTGAAAAGCGGGGCAATGGTATGTTGCTGGTAAATTTTCTGGCACTTCAAATATCTTTCCTGTACCTGTTGCCCGATATTCTTATTGATGATTTTTCTTTCCTTCACCGAATATGCATCATCAAACTGAACCACATCATTTTCATCCAGCTTTCCCATATAGATAAATTGTGGAATAGTACGGTATGTTGGCAGATCAAACGGATGATGGAATAACGTTTTAAAATCATTGATCCCGATAGGGTAGTTGAGAGTGGCCCCGTTCAGCTTCTCCTGCGGGAGCATCAGTTTTCCATTGAACCCGCCAATGGCTAAGGCCTTTATTTTGTCCGGGTGAATAAAAGAGAAGCGGTTGGTAAAGGTGGCAGAAGCGGAAAATCCATTCATGAAGAATTTTGAATCCACCTGGATATGCATCGACAGCAGGATGTTGTTGGCATCCGCTATCATTTCCAGTAATTGCAGATCAAGCCGTTTATACAGCGGATCATTTTCTGTCATTACATCCCTGTCCAGTGCATGGCTATACATGAACGGTTGTGAAGCCGGCCGGGGAAAAACCGGAACCAGTAACGGTATCTGCAGCCCGGCAGCAATACTGTGGCCCACCGAGCTTACTGAAGCCAGTTTGATAGCGGCGCTTGTATGCACCTCTATACTGTCAGACAACAACCCGGTGTTGTTTGGTTCCACCAACAGGAAGGTTTGTTTGTTCAGCAGTGTTCCTTTTGGAATAAATAGAATATAACCGCTGTGAAATCCTTTTGAGGTCTTCTTTTCAATAATCAGTAAACTGTCTTTTTGCATTTTATCTGCTCCCCGTTGCTGTGCAAAAGAAGCAGGACCAATGGCGCTGAAGAGCAGCATATACAGGAAGCGCATAGGAAAATACTTTTTGTGTGATAAAAACCGCTGCTATGTTTTCCCGATAGCAGTATTGTTTGTTGATTAATTATTAATTAAGAGCTGTTTTATTTTACCGGATCACTTCTTTCAGTATTTCCCCTGCACCGTCATCCAATGCTTTCCGGGCGGCATCATTTATTTTGCCCTCATACTTGCCGGAGCTTTGCGGTTGTGCCACCATACGGCCATCGGTGGTCTTTGTCAGGGTGAAATCGGTATCAATGGAATAGGAGGCACCGGCACCGGGGTCGGCATTCTTTACCGCTTTTAATAATCCTCCCAATTTACTGCCTTGTTTGATACGGCTGAACCGTGTACTCACTATGAAATCACATTCTTTGCCTTGTGCATCTGCTTTATCTGTAATGGTTACTCCCTGTATCCCATCTTTGGTTAATGCAGCGGCCAGATGTTGTTGCAGTTCGGTCACGGATAAATCATTTCCGTTTTCTGCAGGCAATACGCCTATCCGGATAGTGCCGGCAGGTTTGGGACCATTGGTGGCCGCTGTTACCGCACTATAGTCGTTACTACTGGTGGTGGTGCCGGCGCCATACTGTTTCATCATATCATCCATACTTAGTTTGTCCTCCAGCTCTTCTTCATTCATCGTTTGCCGGTAGCCGGGTGGTATTTCAAACAACATAGAATCGAGTTTGGCGGTGCTCAGTTCAAGGGTTTCCATCGTGGTGGTAAATGAGCCCTGCTGTCCGCCCATCAGCATCGTGGTGGTTTCTGTT
>JAEUVL010000956.1 GCA_016786965.1 Chitinophagaceae bacterium | reverse complement strand
CCGGTACACGGCAACAGACAGCATCAAAGCTAACTATCACCTGGGCTCTACCGAGGGGTTCATTGCTTTTATGATCCGCCTTCCCGAAACAAACAGTATGGCAGTGATACTATGCAACAGCGCCCCCACCGATTTTTTTGCAATTATAAAAAGTTTATTAAAGGTCCTGCACAATAAACCTGTGGTATTGAAACAGCCTGTTCATAAAAAAATGGAAACTATTATAGCGAGCTACAGCGCTGAAAAAGCAGTGGAAGAATATAAAAAAATGAAAAGCGATACCGCTAATTATTATATTGACTGGCTACAAATGTATTTCCTTGGAGAAAAATTACTCAGCTTAAAGAGATACGACGATGC
This sequence comes from Chitinophagaceae bacterium, assembly GCA_016786965.1. Taxonomy (GTDB): domain Bacteria; phylum Bacteroidota; class Bacteroidia; order Chitinophagales; family Chitinophagaceae; genus JJ008. Next base: position 990 of record JAEUVL010000956.1, on the reverse strand, counting down.
CAGGATAATTGCCGAAAACAATACAATTGAATTTCCCGAACGGGATTTTGTGGCGCTATCAATGGCCAATATTTACCTGGCCCTGAACAGGAAAGAAGAAGCCATTAGATTTTATCAAAAAACCCTTCAGCTAAACCCCGACAATGAAGAAGCGAAAAACCGGCTAAAGGAACTGAAGGCAGATTAAAAAATGATTAAATGCTGTACCCTGCCTGGCAGCTCCGGCATTATTTATCTCCTGCCAAACAAAAAACAAGAGTATCCGTTATTCATCATTGCATTTTCATTACATACAGGTGCCTGATCACTTGTACCGGTAATATTTTGCAGTATTTTTAATCAAACTTTAATAACATGAAAACCATACTCACTGCAGCCGCCACTCTCCTACTGTCATTGCACGGCTTCAGCCAAAGCATTGGCATCAATACATCCACACCTGATGCTTCTGCACAGCTTGATATCGTAAGTACTACAAAAGGCCTGCTGCTGCCCCGCATGACGCAAGGCCAACGCCTGGCGCTGGTTTCACCCGCCAATGGCCTGATGATATTTCAAACCGATGGCCAGCCCGGCCTCTATTACAACACCGGTACCAGCCTCAGCCCCACCTGGGTAACACCCAGCGGAAATAACTGGGCCGTTGGTGGTAACAGCCTTTTTGCCACCGGCAGTTTTGGCACTACTTCCAATAACCATGTGGACCTCGTAACGAATAATGTTGTAAGGGGACGATTGACCAATCTCGGAGAGTTTTTTATCGGCGCCACCAATACCGTAGTTCCCGGTGACCTGATGGGTGCCGTTAGCAATGCCACATTCCCTTTTGCGGTGAACGGGTATTCCAGTTTTAACGGGGCGGGTGTCTATGGTACCGTGCAGGGAGGCACCACACAATTTGGCGCCGTGCAGGGAGAATATGCTTCCACCACTGCCGGTATCTTTAATACAGCCGGTGTGCGGGGTATCAATCAGTCCAACATAGCCGGT
>JAEUVL010000953.1 GCA_016786965.1 Chitinophagaceae bacterium | reverse complement strand
ACTGAGGCGGCCCGGCCTGTACAAGCAGTTCCGTATTATACTGCGGGCAATGATGCGGCGGGAGAAGCCAGTACAAAACCGGCCAGACTAAAACACTAATTATTCCTGAACCGACGGCAAAAGAAATTTCTTTCTGATTATTATGCAAGTGAACAGATTTGCTTTGTGGGCATTATGCTGTAGCCTGGGCTTATGCGTTCAGATGAAGGTGAAGGCACAGGCTGGGTTCTCTCAAAAACATTTTTCTATAGCAGGAGTCATACCTGACAACCAGGTAAAATCAATTGCTAAAGATCATAATGGCTTTTATTGGGTATTATCAAACGCAGGCTGGCTGACCAGGTGGAATGGGAATGATTTTTTGCCAATGAACCCTGCCGGAAACACACTTTACCAGGATATCCTGTATGATCAATCCGGTCATGTTTATTTTTTACGGCCCGACTCCGGTTATGATTATGCAGACAGAGAGAGCAGACTAATGCCTTTGCCGGAGGATCTTCGAAAGGAAGTGCCGATGAATATAATGGGTGGATTGCCTTATCTGGATAAAACCTGGGAAGAAATAGCCGGACTGAATATCCCATACCTGTTTCATCGCTTTAAAGCAGGCTTTCAGCAATCCCCGCCATTCCAGTATTTTATTAGTAAAAATGAACGGTATCAGTTTTATGACTGGAACAGTTCCGATACGGCCTATCATTATCTGAACGGGATAATTACCCCGGTGTTTATTCACAAAGCGTTGAGCAAAAAAGTGTTTGTGGTAAACGATTGCCTGGTTGTTATTTACAATTTAGATTCATTCCTTATTTACCGGCAGGGCCGGTTAGTGAATGAGGGGCGGGATACCTCACTCAGGCAGTTAGACGGTGTGATAAAAGGGCATCAGCAAAATCGGAATGTGGTCTTTGTTAATATAGGTGGAATTATATACCGGCTTAGCCTGCAGGATGACCGGCTGGTGGTGAACAAATTCCCGGACCAGACATTGGTGAAATTTATTCCCGGAGGATTTTATTATGATGAGATTAATGGATTGTTATTCATCCTTGATCAGACCGGCGGCTTTACTCTATATGGCAGCAAACCTATCCAGGTCATCAAAAAATATAAAGAGAGTGAAAAAGCAGTTTCCTATACGGTATATAAAAAGGATGAAAAACTGTTTACTAATACTGACTTTCAGATGCATGCCGGCCTGGCCACCATTGAATATAATCATGTGGCCCCGATCCTGCGTACCGGATCCGGTGATTTTTTTTATCCTTCTGAGTCCCTTATGTTGCTTTGTGACCAGGAACTTCGTATCAAACGAAAATGGAAGACCAAAGGGGGAATAACAAGAAGTGCAGTGCAGATTGGTGATGTTATTTATATTGGGAAAGATATTATCCTTGCGTTTGATTCAAGGTCGAATACGATCAGCCGGTTTGAACCGAATCCCGCAATCGGCCCCGATGAGAGGATAGTTTTTATCGCCAGGGGAAGTAAATCTGATCTTCTGGTAGCTACCAACCGGGAGTTGTTCACTCTTGATCCTATAACCCGAAAGCGCCGCTTTATCACCAGGGCCTTTGCTGGTAAAGATATAAGAAGCCTCGCATGGGATGCCGAACTTGGCATGCTGCTGGTTACGGTGAAGCCTGAAGGTATATTTTGCCTTGATCCGGAAGGGAAACAAATAAAACTATTGCCTGTTGGCGAGCAATTCTCGCTGCTTTCTGCACACTATCTTCTTAAAGATAAAGAAGGTGATTATTGGGTGCCGACCAATAACGGGCTATACCTGATGAAGCAAATTGATCTGCGCCACTACCTGAAAGATTCCACCCGCAATATTCCTTATTTCTTTTTCGGACCCGATCATGGTATAGAGAATCCGGAGTTTAATGGAGGCTTTTCCGGTTGTGGGATGATGGATGGTGATTCCATCTTTATGGGCTCAATGGGTGGTGTGGTAAGTTTTGCCCCTGCTGCTATAAAACGAACGGTAAATGTGGGCAGCGGCAGCCGGATATTACTGAATGGAGTATGGGTGGATGATTCATTGTTCAGGGCAGGTACTCTAATCAGGCTGCCTCCGGATTTTAAAAGGTGTCTTTTTCGCTTTGACTTTGCAATGATCAACACACCCTCGCTCAAACTCGAGTACCAACTAGAAGGGGTAAGAGATAACGCCTGGTTCCCCTTATCAAGGCAATCGGAAGTGATGTTGAGAGGGCTAAGCGCCGGAACCTATATCCTTACAGTGCGGGTGAGTAACCAGCCCGAAATAAAGCCGCTTTCATTTAAAATTATAGTATCGCAATATTGGTACAAAACCTGGTGGGCATACACCAGTTATTTTTTGGCTGCTGGTATACTTATCATGCTCATTGCCAACTGGAGGATACAACGTGTACGCAACCGCTCGCTGACAGAGATAGATAAGAACCGGCGTGAATTGTTCACCATCATCTCCCACGATCTGCGCACACCCTTAAAAGCCTACCAGGGTTTGGGAGATACTATCAGTTACCTGTTGAAGAATGAAGAATACGAACGGGTGCAAAAAGTGGCGGACCAAATCGACTCTACCGGTATAAAATTGGATATGCTGATGGACAACCTGCTCAACTGGAACCTGCTGCAGCAGGAAAAACTGAGCACACATGATGAGGAACTGGACCTTCCGGCATTAGTTATGGAGCATACTTCTATTTATGAAGATATAGCAGCACTGAAAGGCAATCGTATACTAGTATCAGCCGGTGAAACAATAAGAATAAATGCAGACAGGGACATGGTATCACTAATGATACGCAACCTGCTGGATAATGCGATCAAAAACTCACCACAACAGCGGGATATAATAGTTCGTGTAACATCGGCAGAAAAAGGAGAAATAGAACTGAGCGTAACTAACGCAGTAAAGGGGAATGGCCTGGAAAAACTGCAATGGCTAAGCCAGCAGCTGGAACGGGATGCCGAACTGGAAACCAGTTCCAAAAACTCCGGTATTGGCCTTCGGATGATACAACTGGCCGCCAAAAAAACAGGAGCAAAATTAAAGATAAGGGCCGATAGTGAAAATGCAGCATT
>JAEUVL010000896.1 GCA_016786965.1 Chitinophagaceae bacterium | reverse complement strand
GGTTCCAGCGCCTGAACCACTACTGGTGATGGGCTGCGGGTAAGAAAAGATAATTCAGAATGGATCACATGTCCTTCAGTGGCCAGTTGCAATATCACTTCACTCTTCTTCACCTTTACAAATTTTATTACAAGGCCCTTGACCACCATGTTCAGGTAATTATCAACCTCTCCTTCATGAACAATCACAGCTTTCTTTTTGAACTCTCTGAACTCACAATAATGCAAAAGGCCCTCCATTTCCTGTTTAGACAATGGCATGAACTGCTGAAAATACCGAAAGGCATAGTCTGCATAAGCGGATTCAATATGTTTTACTCGCTGGGCCATTTCGCTTCCTGTCGCTTGTCTTTTTTGATGTAGTGACCTTGTTATTTTTTGGATGATTCCCGTTTTCAGTACCATTTTTCTTCCGGTGGGCAATAAGTGGTTTTAGCCGGGTAAAAGTTTCAGGCTTTATGTTCAGGTAAGAGGCCAGTCGCCGTTGCGGCACTCTTTTCAGAAGGGCAGGAAAAGCTTCTGCAAAATGTACAAACCGCTCCCGGATAGAATACCGGATATTATCCAGGATATGCATTTCCTGTTGCAAAAAAAAGTGGGTAATTAAGATGCGGCCAAAGCGTTGCCATTTTATATCGCTTGCGTACAACCCATCCAGATCTTTCCGTGAAATACAAAGTACACTGGTGGGTTCCATCGTTTCTAAAAAATAATGGGATGGCTGACCTGATAGAAAAGAGGCAACGGCGCCAGTAATAGTGCCTTCGCAAACAAGATCTGTGGTCACCACTTCCTTGCCTTTATAAAAATACTGGTGAATCAGCCCCTCACCGATAAAATAAAGACAACCTTCGGTTTCACCTTCTCTTATGAGTGTATGTTTTTTTGGAAATTGCCTGAATATAAGCTTCTCTTTAAGCTGGGACAGCTCCTTATCGGACAAATTGAAAAACTGGTTTAGAAAATACTCCAGCTTCCCAAATATAGCAGTAGTGTCAATGGACATACCAAAGAAAGGATGAAGGTTGATGGTTTACACAAATTACTCTTTTTTTAGATAAAAAAAACGCCGTTAAAAAAGGATAACATACCACCGTCACCGATCTTTGATACCGGGAATCTTTCAAAAAAAGAAAAAATCTTCACTCCGAAACGCTGCGGGGGTTTACCTTTGCCCCGCAAATTATTCCTCACTTAATAATCTTTATATAATGAAAGTTACCGTTGTAGGCGCTGGAGCTGTAGGTGCTACCTGTGCTGATAATATTGCCCGTAAAGAACTCTGTACCGAACTGGTGCTGCTTGACATTAAAGAAGGTATTGCTGAAGGTAAGGCCCAGGATATGATGCAGACCGCCACCCTGCTGGGTTTTGACACCAAGATCACAGGCAGCACAAATGACTATTCTAAAACTGCCAACAGCGATGTGGTAGTGATCACATCCGGCCTGCCCCGTAAACCCGGCATGACCCGTGAAGAACTGATCGGTGTGAATGCCGGTATCGTAAAAGGTGTATGTGAAAATATCCTGAAGCATTCTCCCAACGCCATCATCATTGTGATCAGCAACCCAATGGATACAATGACCTACCTGGCCCTTACATCCACCGGTCTTCCGAAAAACAGGATCATCGGTATGGGCGGCACATTGGACAGCAGCCGTTTCAAATATCAATTGAGCCAGCATCTTAGTTGCTCTCCGTCTGACCTGAACGCAGTAGTTGTCGGTGGCCACGGCGATACCACCATGATACCGCTGATACGTCTTGCCACCTGGAACAGTGTACCGGTTACTAACTTCCTTTCTGCTGAACAGCAGGAGAAGATCGTGAAAGACACGATGGTTGGCGGTGCTACTTTAACTGCGCTGATCGGTACTTCTGCCTGGTATGCTCCCGGTGCGGCCGGTGCTGCGCTGGTGGAAGCGATCGTACGTGATGAAAAGAAACTCTTTACCTGCTGTGTGGCGCTGGATGGTGAGTATGGCCAGAAAGATATTTGTCTCGGTGTACCTGTTACCATCGGCAGAAATGGTTGGGAGAAAATACTTGATTTCGGACTGAATGAAAGTGAGCAGGCTGCCTTTAACAAGAGCGCTGATGCAGTGAGGAGTATGAACGATGTGCTAAAAACTTTGTAAGCCAATCCTGAATAGAAGAAAAAAAGCTATCCGGTATCGGATAGCTTTTTTATAGAACAAGCTTGCTGATCGGTAAAGAACAATTCAATACTGCGGACTATTGCACCACGAACTTAACCGTATTGCTTTGCCAGTTCCCGGTGGCACTTACGATTCTTACAAAGTAAATACCCTTTATAAAATT
>JAEUVL010000887.1 GCA_016786965.1 Chitinophagaceae bacterium | reverse complement strand
GTTGAAATATTACTGACGGAAACAGTGGTCAGCTATTTCATACCGTTGATCATCTCATCAGTAGTGGGAGTATTGTGTTCGAAGGTGATATTACAGGAATCATCCCTGTTCAATTTTGTACTAAAGCAATCCTTTGATTATAATAATGTACCTTATTATATTTTACTTGGCGTACTCGCAGGCTTTGTTTCGTTATACTATGCCCGTGTGTTTAAACGAACAGAGCTTAGCCTTCAGAAAATGAAACTGAATGTATTTATCAAGGCGATCATGGGAGGAGTATTGTTACTGGGCGTCTTTGTTGTTTTTCCACCTTTATTTGGGGAAGGGTATGAAAGTGTGAAGGCGGTGGCCAATGGTTCTTTTACCAGTTTTACAGATAACACAGGTTTATTCTCCAGGCTGAGCAACGATTGGGGAATCATTGTCTTTACGGCGTTTATTGTATTATTGAAACCTATTGCGGCAGGTATTACGATTGGCAGTGGCGGTAATGGCGGAAATTTTGCGCCTTCATTATTTGTCGGGTCTTACCTGGGCTTTTTTTTCTCTAAACTGCTGAATAGTGTTCCATGGATAAAAATACCGGAAGGGAACTTTGCCCTTGTAGGAATGGCGGGAATGCTGAGTGGTGTGATGTATTGCCCGCTCACAGCTATTTTCCTGATTGCGGAGGTCACCAATGGGTATGAGTTATTTATTCCGCTGATGATCGTTTCTTCTATTTCATTTTTTATTGTGAAATCGTATGAGCCTTATTCTATGGAAACAAAGAAGCTGGCGCTGGAAGGGAAAATATTTACACATAAAAAAGAAAAGAACATTCTTACTTCCATCAGCCTGGAGGAAATGCTGCAGGACAGATACGAAAGCATCGGTATTGACAAAAAGTTAAGAGACCTGGTGGATATCATAAAGCGAAGCGAGAAGAATATTTTTGCAGTGCTGGATGGCCGGGGCAAGTTTGCCGGCATCATAGAATTGAACGACATCAAGCAACGGTTATTTCAGCCGGATCAGTTTGACAAGGTCAGCATCAGAACAGTGATGAAAAAACCGGCAGCCATCTTACGGGAAGGTCAGGATATGCATACCGTGATGGAAAAGTTCGATATCACCCAAAGCTGGTATTTACCAGTGCTGGATGGGGAAAGGAAGTTTGTGGGCTTTATATCAAAAACCAAACTTTTTAATAAGTACCGGGAAATACTATCCTCGCAGGGTGACCTGTATGAAAAATAGGGGAGGTATTCTGAAATGAAGCAGTAATTACTCTGTGAACAGCAACGGGATTAGTTCTCCTGTGATAAATCTTAACGGGCAGGAAAGTTACATTAGTCGGACAAGGGTTTAAAAATCTCTTTCTCAGACAATCGGCTAAGTAGATTATTAATAGTCCTGTTTTATTACTGAACAGTTGCAGAAAAGGCTTTCCGGAATAACACTCCCAAATTCTTCAGCAATACGGTAGCCAGCCCCATGAAGGCGATAAGGATTACCAGAATCCATTCCTGCCGCATATTGCGCAGCCAGTAAACTTCCATCAGGATAAAGCCATGCAGAAAACAGATGAGTTTGGCTGCAAAGCCATGACTGAAGCCCTGGTTGGTAAGCAGGTGATGAATATGCGTTTTATCAGCTGCAAAAGGCGATTTACCTTTCCAGATTCGGGTGGCAAATACCCGGAGGGTATCAAATACGGGTATGAGCACTATACCTGCGACAAATACGGACGCATGGGGCAATACCGGAAAAGCCACCTGTACATTCACCTGCATCAGCCGAATGCTTAACACCGCTATTACAAAG
>JAEUVL010000203.1 GCA_016786965.1 Chitinophagaceae bacterium | reverse complement strand
GTCTGATCTTCTCAATACTTAAGTTGAAAATGCAAAAGCCGCCTCGATCCTTTGCAGGAAGAGACGGCCTTTTTGTTAGCCCTGACGTAAGAAAAAGATGACTATATTTTTATAAATATGGCACTGGCCAGTTGATTAGGTGATTGTACCACAAAGGAATAAACACCCGGCATCAAGGTGCTCAGGTCAAAATTCCAGCTATTAGATCCCACATTGGCATTCCGCACATATGTTCTTACCGGTAAGCCATTTCCATTAACAATTTTAATATTCACCGTTTCAGTATGGGTGGACAGGAAGGCGGCTGTTAACACGGTATGTACCGGGTTGGGCGACAGGGTCAATGCCGGAGTGTTATTTCCCGGAACCCTTACTGTTTTACAGATCTTTGTTTCGCATCCCAATCTTGTTTTGATGGTTAAGCATACTTCATAATTACCAGCCTGACCATAGGTGTGGGTCACTTCACGGCCCAGGGCACTGCTGCCATCACCAAAGGTCCAGCGGTAAAGAACTGCTTCATCATTTGGATTGTGTATGGCGAATCCTTTAAACCGGAAGGTGCGAGGCGCCACCAGGGAATCCATCATAAAGCCACCGCACACATTAGATGCTGGTCGTATCACCACTTCCCTGCAATCAATAGCGGTACAACCACCCTGGAATAATATTTTTACACACGCCCTGTAGGCACCCGGTGCCGGATAAGTATGCCGGATAAGGAATACTGGCAAGGGTTGGGTGGGATTGAATACCCAGCAGGTGTCTGTACCATCGCCAAAATCCCAGCAAATGCGGACCGGCCTTCGGTAAGGAACAGACTGAGGTACCGCATAGAACCCACGGACCAGGCTGGTAATGGATGGTGTTATTTCAAGCAACCGAACGGCACAGGTATCATTTAGTGGTGAGACCACTACAGGCTTACATTTCGTGGCTTCACAGCCTCCGTAGTAGTTGATCTTTACACATACCTCATAATTACCGGGTTGATTATAGCGATGGGCTACCGTGTACAGCCCAGTATATGTAGCCGGGTAGTTGATACAGGTATCTGTGCCATCGCCAAACCGCCAGCAGACTGTTTGTGGTTTCTTATCATTATTGTGCCAGGGTAAGGCTTTGAATCCAATGAGATGAGGAGTGGAGGCAGTGATTGGCATTCTTTCAAAATCGGCCCGGCAACTATCGGGTCTGCCTATTTGTACCGGCTCGCATTTTCTTGCTTCGCATCCGCCGAAGTAATTAATCTTCACACATACCGGGTATACACCTGGTTGTGCGTACCGATGACCAACTGTATAAAGGCCGGTGTATGTTTCGGAATAATTGATACAGGTATCTGATCCATCACCAAAAGTCCAGCATACCCTTGAGGGCTTCCGGTTATTATTATGGTCGGGTTCTGCTTTAAACGCAGCGAATAAAGGATGATTATTAGGTGTTATTGGAAGTCGCACAAAATCTGCCCGACACGTATCAGGACGGCCTACCTGCAATGGCTTACACTTTCTTGCTTCACATCCGCCATAGTAATTGATTTTTACACATACCGGATATAATCCCGGATGCTGGTAACGATGAGCAACAGTATACTGGCCGGTGTAACTATTGGAATAATTGATACAGGTATCACTGCCATCTCCAAACTGCCAGCAGATCGTCTGTGGTTTTTTGTTATTATTATGGGAAGGCAGTGCTTTGTAAGCTACTATCAATGGGTTGGTGGCAACAGTAACGGGAAGCCTGGTGAAATCAGCAGCACAGGTATCTGGTCGAATCATTTCTACCGGCTTACATTTTCTTGCTTCGCAGCCACCGTAGTAATTAATTTTTATACATACCTGGTATATGCCGGGCTGATTGTATAAATGGGTAACACCATACAGGCCAACATACCAGGAAGGATAAGTAATACAGGTGTCTCTTCCATCGCCAAAAGACCAGCAGATCTTTTGTGGTTTTTTATAGGCATTGTGCGATGGTGTGGCAACGAATACGGCGTACAATGTATTAGGGTTGGGAGAGAGGTTCACCTTTTGAAAATCTGCATTACAAATGGTTTGGATCGTCAGTGTTTTACAGACTTGTGCTGATAGGACAGAGTCGTTACCATTGGGCCGGTAGCGATAAATTTTCAGGCAAACAGTGTAAGTGCCGGAAGAAACATAATGATGCTGCGTTCCCTGCAAAGGCGGTGTCCATTGGCTGGTACCATCTCCAAAACTCCAGTAGGCTTTGCGGAGCCCGGGTTCACTTCCCAGTACGGAAGTGTTAGTAAAAACTACATTGTTGTTAGCATGATCAATGGTGTAAGTAAAACCAGCAATGTCAGGGGGTAAAGGTCGGGCATTAATTGCTGCAAGGGATAATACAAGCCCTGCGAGCAAAGCGTAAAGCTTTCTCATATTGATAATTTTGGGTGACTAAATGAATCTTAGCAGGGCTAATGCTATGCGGTGTGTGACCCGGTTTAAAGCAGCGGGTTTAAAGAAATGCAAAAATTTTTCTGCTAATTGATCAGGATACAGCCTTTTGATGGTCAATAATAAATTGTATCAATTCTTCCAGCGTGGTATCAATCCTTGATACAGCATCACTTATATCCTCCCGGCTTACCTGGGCAGCAAAAGCTTTTTCTTTTAATCTTTTCTTTACCCCTTTTACTTCCATCCCGTCATAAGCCTCGGGACGCAGCAGGCTATAGGCGTGAATAAGGCCGCTTAGTTCGTCAATGGCATAGATCATTTTATCCATTTTACTTACAGGCTCTACACCAAATACTGTTGGCCCGTGTGAGGCAATGCAATGGATCACTTCCGGGTCAATATTTCTTCTTTCCAGTTCTTCGATGATAATGCGGCAATGATCATCCGGGTATTTTTCCCAATCTGCATCATGGAGCAGGCCGGCCTGTTCCCATTTTAATGCCGTTTGTTCATCCGCACCTTCTTTTTCAATGGCCCATGCTTTCATATTAGCAGCTACCTGCTTCATGTGCAGGCGGAGTTTTTCATTGGGTACCCATTCAGTTAATAAGGAGTGAGCCTCTTCGGGAGACAATAGATTGCCTGTATTTTTCAGATCGCCAAAAACGGAACGGCCAAGGTTACGGGAATGCATGGTATTTTATTTGAAATAAATATAGGATGGAATTGTGAAAACAAGATGATTGGTACGAAGTACACCCGGTAGTGTGGAGTGTGAAACTACTCTATTACCCGGCTAAGGCCTACATTTGCAGCCATACATGGATACTGCATCAGCTATATACAAAGGAAAAGTTTCATTTGTCAATTATGAAAAGTTCTTTGCCACCATTGAATATTTACAAGGGGCAAAGCAAAAATCAGTGAATTGTAAAACTAATGCAGATGATACTAATAAGAAGCCACACCAGTTCCGGCTTGGGGATGTAGTAAGCTTTCAATTGCGCCTGTCAGACAGGGGCGATAAGATGACAGCCTATAATGTAAAATACCTTTACAATGAAGCTATTGACCTGCTGATACAAAAGTCGGCGCTGGAAAACCGGTTTTCCGGCTACCTGAAGAAGGTGGATGACAAATACTTTGTAAAGGAATGGGATAGTTATATTTTATTCCCGTTGAAACTATCTCCCTGGGAAATGCCACCGGCGCCAACCGCCGAGAATGAAGCCATTGCATTCAAACTCGCTAACCTGGACAAGCCCAATGCGCTGGTAGCAGAATTGTTCTCTCATAGTTTTATACCGGAGTATAAAATGGCCTGGCAGCATTTTAAAAATGAGATTGATGCTGATGCCGTGGTGATGAGAGTATCTCCGCATGCCGTGTACCTGGGCCTGTTTGATAATAAGATACAAGCCAAGCTTTCCCTGGCAGATGCAGGTAAAGCCTCGCTGAAGGAAGGTGATATCGTTTCTGTAAAAATAACTCACCTAAGCGACGACAAGATTGCGGTGAAGCGGGTAGAGAACTAGCCCTATTAATTGGTTGTTCAACAGTGAAAATCGCTGCTTTACCGAAATGAACTGGTTCTGGACCGCCGGGCAGCTAATTTGCACCTTAAACTTCTGATTCATGTCTTTAAAGATCACGGGGCGGCTTCCTTATGGCAAGCACAAAGTACAGTTACAACAATCACCCAATTACAGGAATGGAGCTTTTCAAAATGTTTCTCCCACTGCTATGAAGCCGGAAGGCGTTTCTTACTGGAAGATGCTGTCAGAGTTTTTTAAAAAGCACCCTGACACGGCACCTCCATCTAAGCTGCCATTTGTAAAAACGGATCTCACACAATGGAGTCATGCAGAACCAGTGATCGTTTGGTTTGGGCATTCTTCTTATTTATTACGAGTGGAGAATAAAAATATTCTTGTAGATCCCGTATTCAGTGGAAATGCAGCTCCGCTGTCATTTATGGTAAAAGCCTTTCCCGGCAGCAATGAATACAAGGCAGAGGATATGCCAGCTATAGACTATCTCATTTTAACACATGACCATTACGATCACCTGGACTATAAAACGATCCGAAAGCTGAATAGTAAAGTGAATAAAGTTATCTGCTCATTGGGTATTAGTGCGCATTTAAAACATTGGGGAGTGGCGGCAGATAAAATAACAGAACTTGACTGGTGGCAGTCTGGGCAGCTGGAAGCAGGAATCAAACTGACCGCAGCACCGGCGAGGCATTTTTCAGGGCGGGGATTGAAGCGGGCGCAAACGCTTTGGTCTTCTTTTATGTTGCAAACGCCGGATCATCACCTGTATCTTGGTGGAGACTCGGGCTACGACAGCCATTTTAAGGAGATCGGTGATAAGTTCGGCCCATTTGACCTGGCTATATTGGAATCAGGTCAATACAATACCATGTGGCCGCTGATACATATGATGCCGGAAGAAACGGTGCAGGCGGCAGTTGATCTGCAGGCAAAAGCCCTGCTGCCGGTGCATTGGGCCAAATTCCGGCTCAGCATGCATGCCTGGAATGAACCCATCCGGAGAATAATGACCAAAGCGGTCGAATTGCAGATGCCGGTAAAAACACCCCGGATCGGAGAGCCCTTTGTTATTAGCGGACATTTTTCGGGAACTGAGTGGTGGGAAATATGACCGCCTGAGAAGCTATGAAAATTAATAGTCAAAAATTTTATTGAAAATCAACCTCTTGCAAAGCCTCGATAAAAATTACTTTCTCAATTTGTAGGTTAACATTTACCGCAAACCTATCTTCGCACCCCCAAAAGAAGCTACGAGCTTTGAGCTACGAGTTTCGGGACGGGAACAGGCTGAGGGATAGCTCAATCTGTTTATTATTTAACTGCTGAAAGCGGTCGGGCTTAAAGCTCGCAGCCAACAGCTCAAAGTTTTTCTCAAAATGAGCAAATTACATTTCACTACCAAACATGCGAACGAGGCTACCGTAAAACGCAACTGGTATGTTGTGGACGGTACTAATCAAACCGTTGGTCGTATGTGCGCCAGAATTGCTGCGGTACTCCGTGGTAAGAACAAGGCCTCATACACCCCCCACGTTGACACCGGCGATTATATCGTGGTGATCAACTGCGAAAAAGTTATTTTAACGGGAAACAAAATGGACCAGAAAATTTATGACCACTTCACGGGTTATCCCGGTGGCCGTAAAGAAGAAACTGCTGCCAATCTGCAGAAGCGTCGTCCGGAAGTATTGATCGAAAGAGCTGTAAAGGGCATGCTTCCCAAAAACAGGCTGGGCCGGAAGATGTACAAAAAATTATTTGTGTACGTTGGTGCCAATCATCCGCATACTGCACAACAACCTAAAGAACTTAAATTCTAAAACCAGCCACGAGTAGTGAGCTACGAGTTACGAGACTTTGACTCGCAGCTCGCAACTAAAGACTCGAAGCTTAAAATAAAATAAATGGAAAAGCAAAAAAACGGAATTGGTCGTCGTAAAGCTGCTGTGACAAGAGTGTTTCTCTCCAAAGGAGAAGGCAACATCACCGTGAACGACAAAGACTATAAAACTTATTTTCCCCTGGTGTATTTGCAAAACCAGATCGAACGTCCGCTGAAAACAGTTGACGTTACCAACAAATTTGACGTAAAGATCAATGCTACAGGCGGTGGTGTGAAAGGACAGGCTGAAGCAGCTATGCTGGGTATTGCCAGGGTATTGCTGGAGATCAACCCTGAGTTTCGCCCTGCATTAAAAGCAGCCGGTTTGCTGAAAAGGGATCCGAGATCTGTTGAGCGTAAGAAATTCGGTCATAAAAAAGCCAGAAGAAGCTACCAGTTCTCTAAACGTTAATGAAAGCTACGAGCTATTAGTTATGAGCTACGGGTCAGCGTCTCGTTACTCGCAACTCAACACTCATAACTGATTATTCAAAATAATTATAACAAAAAAGAAAAATGGAAAATAATACTTCACTACAACAGCAACTTCTGGAAGCAGGTGTTCATTTCGGTCACCTGAAAAAGAAGTGGAACCCCAAGATGTTGCCTTACATCTTTGCTGAGAAGAAAGGTATCCACATCATCGACCTGAATAAAACCGTTGAATGCCTGCAGGAAACTGCTGCCGCTATGAAACAGATTGCCCGCAGTGGTAAGAAGATACTGTTCGTAGGCACAAAAAAACAGGCGAAAGACATCGTAAAAGATTCTGCACAGAAAATAAATATGCCTTTCGTTACAGAACGTTGGCTGGGTGGTATGCTTACCAACTTCAACACTGTTCGTAAGAGTGTAAAGAAAATGCAGAGCATAGAAAAAATGCTGGGCGATGGTTCTTTCGACAGCATCACTAAGAAAGAGCGACTCACCCTGTCAAGAGACAGGGATAAAATGGACAAGGTATTAGGCGGTATTGCACAATTAGGCCGTGTACCTGCTGCTTTATTCATTATTGATATCGGGCATGAGCATATCGCACTGGCAGAAGCCAAGCGTTTGGGCATCTCCACCTTTGGTGTGGTAGATACCAACTGCGATCCTAATAAAGTGGACTTCGCTATCCCTGCCAATGATGATGCTACCAAATCAATTGCGATCATCGTTAATTATATTACTGCCGCCATCGCTGAAGGACTTGCCGAAAGACAAGCTGCAAAAGATGATGATGTGGAAGAAATGACCGACGATGAAAAAGAGAGAAAAGCAGCCAAACTGCTGGCAGAAGCGGAAGCTGAAGGTGGCCGTGGTGGCAGAGGCCGTGGTGCTGGTGCAGGTGGTGCTGGCGGTGGTCAAAGACGCCGTACCTCTGGTGGCGGTACTGGCGGTGGCAGAGGCCCCGGTGGTGGAAGGAGATAATACCCCTGTCTCCGCCAACTGGCGGAGAGACTCAGGTCGTAAAGTCTTTTTTCGGATGTAGTTCTTTAATGAGTAAATTTTGTATAGGTTAACCAGCAGCAGTAATTCTATTGAGCTGTTGTTGCGTCGCACTCTTCATCGTTCTGTTCGCTATTGAGCATTTGTATGAGAGAGTCTTAGCAATTCCAAAATTTTCCAATTCCAAAATTTCAAAATATTAAATTATGTCAACTGTAACAATAAGTGCACAGGATATAAACAAACTTCGTCAGGCTACCGGCGCCGGAATGATGGATTGCCGCAAAGCCTTAACAGAAACTAATGGTGATTTTGAAGCAGCGATCGACTGGTTGCGCAAGCAAGGTCAGAAAGTAGCAGCTAAAAGAAGTGACCGTGAAGCGAAAGAAGGCGTGGTGATTGCACAAACAACTGCCGATAATAAAACAGGCATCGTGGTTTGCGTAAGCTGTGAAACTGACTTCGTATCCAAGAATGCTGACTTCGTGGCTTTTGGTCAGTCCATTGCAGATGCAGCCATTGCCGCCAATGTAAAAACACTGGAAGAATTGCAGGGCGTTAAGATAGGTGACCTGACAGTAGCGCAACTCGTTGATGAAAAACTGGCTACAATAGGCGAGAAGATCGGCGTTACCAAATTTGAAAGGGTAGATGCTGCTTATGTAGCTTCTTATATCCATGGCGCTTACCGTATCGGTGTGCTGGTGGGTATGGATAAAGTTGCTGCTGAAGCCGGTAAAGACGTGGCTATGCAAATTGCTGCCCTGAACCCGGTAGCTGTTGATGCTGCTTCCGTATCTGCAGAAGTAGTGGCCCGTGAAAAAGACATCATCATGGAGCTGATGAAACAGGACCCTAAAATGGCAGGTAAACCAGAAGAAATGCTGGCTAAAATTGCCGAAGGTAAAATGGGTGCTTTCTTTAAAGAGCAAACCCTGACCGCACAGGCTTTTGTAAAGGATGCCAGCAAAACAGTAGCTGACTACCTGAAAGAGAGCGGGGATGTGAAAGTGACAGAGTTTAAAAGAGTGGCATTAGGATAATAAAACCAATACAAATATTAAAAAGGGAGTTTTATACTCCCTTTTTGCTTATAGAACCGACCGGCAATGATAAAAATTACTATAGTCATACTTACGCTCCTTATCGGAGGTATTGCCTGGCTCCGAATGCAATGGGCCGTTGACAAGAACAAAAGAATGGCTGCTAAAATTATTGATGGGCTGAAAAAGGGCACATATACACCTGAAGCCCTGGAAGAATCATTGGGTATGCTGGTAAGAAGCAAACCTCTGCCTGAAGGAACAGATATACATCTCTTTCAAAGAAACCTTTCCGCACTGACGAATGGGAAATTACGGGAGAATTTCAAGGTGCAATATGCTGAAATGAACCCCCAATTAAAAGGAGTTGTTATTGCAGAAGGAGTTGTGAAGGATCAGTTAGCGGCTGGGAGCAGTAAAGAAGTGAATGTTACTTATCCTTGCTGGCTGTACATAGAAGTGGCCTCCCGGCAACAGGAAATATATTTTAAATCATCTATGCCCGACGGGAAAGACCATCATTACTTGTTGGAAGACATTGCTGATGCGATTTATGAACGTTGCATAAAATAGTCCAGCTTATGCTGTTCGCTTAAGTTAATATTTATGAAAGAGTATAACGATTATTTCGCTGCTAATAAGGATCTCTGGAACCAGCGTACAATGGTTCATAAAGATTCTTCTTTCTATAATCTCGAAGGCTTTAAGAAAGGCGATACTGTTTTAACTCCGATTGAATTAAATGAGCTTGGTGATGTAAATGGTAAAACAATGCTTCACCTGCAATGCCATTTTGGGATGGATAGCCTCGATTGGGCAAGGCGTGGCGCTGCAGTAACCGGCGTTGACCTGTCAGACGAAGCGATAAAGGAAGCTTCCCAACTGAATGATGAATTGGGATTGAAGGCTACGTTCATTTGCTGCAACGTGTATGATACTTCAGCTCATGTAACTGAACTGTTTGATATCGTGTTTACTTCCTACGGCACCATCGGCTGGCTGCCAGATCTGCAGCCCTGGGCAACCATGATCGTGGAGCGGCTAAAACCGGGCGGCACCTTTTATCTTGCCGAGTTTCATCCCGTGGTGTGGATGTTTGATGATGATTTTACACATATCAAGTATGCATATGAGAACCGGGAAGTGATCGTGACGGAAAACCAGGGCACCTATACTGACAGGACTGCTGCCATTACCGGAAAAGAATACAGTTGGAACCATAGCATCAGCGAAGTGCTGAATGCACTGATAGGTGCCGGATTACAGCTAAGGCTTTTTAATGAACATATGTATTCGCCCTATTCCTGTTTCAGGAACATG
This sequence comes from Chitinophagaceae bacterium, assembly GCA_016786965.1. Classification (GTDB taxonomy): domain Bacteria; phylum Bacteroidota; class Bacteroidia; order Chitinophagales; family Chitinophagaceae; genus JJ008. The sequence goes on along the minus strand of JAEUVL010000203.1, from coordinate 6,467 downwards.
GTGGAAACAGAAAAAGGCCAATGGCATATAAAAGGAATGGAAGGTAAATTGCCAATGGTGTATTCATTAAAAGCCATAAAAGCTGAATAGCATTCATGCAGTATAAGTGTGCGACGCAACAGGTGTTGATAGCAGCACTGTAGCTGGCAACATAAATTTATTCCCCTATCTTCGCCCCGAAAATTTCTACTCCATGTTACCTAAGTACAAAAGAATCCTTCTCAAACTTTCTGGTGAAGCTTTAATGGGTGATAAAAGTTTTGGTTTTGACACAGATGTTATCAACCAGTATGCCCAGGATATCAAGTCCATCACAGAATTAGGAGTTCAGGTAGCGATCGTAATTGGAGGGGGAAACATCTATCGCGGCATGAACGAGGCTGAGACGGGTATAGAAAGGGCGCATGGGGACTATATGGGAATGCTGGCCACTGTTATCAACGGAATGGCATTACAGGCAGGTTTGGAAAAAGCCGGGGTGTTTACCCGCCTGCAAAGCGCTATTAAAATGGAACAAATAGCCGAGCCATATATCCGCCGCCGCGCCATCCGACATGTGGAAAAGGGCAGGGTGGTTATTTTCGGTGCCGGTACCGGTAACCCTTATTTTACTACCGATACAGCCGGTTCTTTAAGAGCCATTGAGATCAATGCAGATGTGATACTAAAGGGCACCAGGGTGGATGGAATATACACCGCAGATCCTGAGAAAGACCCTTCTGCCACCAAGTATAATGTTATAACCTTTCAGGACTGTATCTCGCAGAACCTCAGGGTAATGGATATGACGGCTTTTACTCTTTGTATGGAGAATAACCTTCCTATTATTGTCTTTGATATGAATAAGCCGGATAACCTCCGCCGGGTTGTGACCGGTGAGAAGGTGGGTACGCTGGTGAAGGGGTAATTACTAAGGGCTTTTCCTATTTTTTAATTTACAGTAACTACTATCTTGCGAGGAATTCCTCTATCTCCCGTTGTGAAAAACTATTAATAACCAATTGCTTATTTTTTAATAGTTTCAGAATCACATTTTAGTAGCTTATGGGCAGCCAGCTCAGTCTTTCAATCATAGAGATCGTTGTACTAATGGTAGGGGCAATTACCCTGGGCTTTACCATACACTTCTTTGTGGCCAGCCGCAAATCACTCCATGAATCTACGCAGGAAGCTTCCGGAAAAACACAAAAAGAGCTGGATCAGTGGCGCCTGAAATATTATAATGAAATAGAATACAGGGAAAAAGAGCTGTCTGAGTTAAAAAAGTTGCTGGCTGACAGCGAGGAGAACAATAATATCAATACTATCGAGGCAGATGAAATGCGGAAGCTTAACAAGCAATTAAAAGCCGAGCTGGAAACGTTGCGCAAAGCCCCCCCCATCATGACTGCTGTGACAGTGGCTGAGAAGCCGGATTATATAGAACAGCTCCGCAAAGCGCAAAGCAGCCTGATGGAGCATAATGAAAAGATAAACCAGCTATTGGGCCAGATAGATATTGTAAAAGAAACTGAGGAAAAGCAGCAGGAAATATTAAAAACAAACGAACAGCTTTCGGAGCAAATTGATGAATTAAGATACCTGTTGTCACAAAAAGAGAAAGAAATAAATAATGTCCGTCAAAAAGAGCAGCTTTCCAGCGAGATGACTTCTATGCTGGATAGTGCTTATAATGAATTCAATGTATTGCAGGAAAAGATCCAGAAACTGGAAAGCCAGGTAAGTTCTTCTAAGCGGATCAACCTGGAGTATGAAGACCTGAAGGAGGGTTACTACCGGATGGCGCAGGATTACGAAGAGCAAAAAAAGAAGTACAATACTGCGGTTACAGAAAATAAGCAACTGCTGGAAGAATTGACAGAAACAGAGGAAAAACTGAAGGAGTCGAATTTTCAGCGTCAGCAATTGCAAAAACGGGTGGCGTACCTGGAGGAATTAAATAATGACATGCAGGCCGTAGCTGATGCCAACAAAAAACTGGAACACCAGTTGAAAAGAATTGGTGAGCTGGAAAGCATGCTGAATGTGGTGGCAGAAGAAAGGGATCAATTGGCGCAGCGACAAACTAAAACCGGCTGATAAAAATCATTCATCAAAAGTTCCGTACGGGACTTTTATCATTTTAATAGCCCGCAAAGAAGCTACTTTTGCAGTGTAAATAATTACTGATGCAACACGATATAGCTTCTATAAGAAAGAATTATTCCCAAAAAAAGTTATCCGAAGAGAAAGCCGCCACTGACCCTGTTAAGCAATTTGCAAAATGGTGGAAACAGGCCGTAGCTTCTGAAATTGACGAAGTGAATGCCATGACGCTGGCAACCGCTTCCTCAGATGGCTTTCCATCAGCCAGGATCGTGCTGCTGAAGGATTTTAACGAGAAGGGTTTTTCGTTTTTTACCAACTACAACAGCTTTAAAGGGCAGCAACTGGCAGAGAACCCTAAAGCCTGTCTTGTTTTTTTCTGGAAAGAACTGGAGCGGCAGGTAAGGATAACAGGTCTTATTGAAAAACTAAGTGCAGAAAAAAATGATGAATATTTTAATTCCCGCCCGGAGGAAAGCCGTATTGGTGCCATCACCTCTCCCCAAAGCCAGGTAATCGAGAGCAGGGAATGGCTGGACGGTCATTTTAAGCAATTAAAAAAGGAATATAAAGGCAAAAATGTAGAACGCCCTGCGCATTGGGGCGGCTATATTGTAAAACCAGTGATCATTGAATTTTGGCAGGGACGGCCGGGCAGATTGCACGACAGGCTTCAATATAGCCTTGCTGAAACTGGTATTTGGAAAATAGAGCGTCTTGCTCCATAATATAGTAATAGTTAAAAGATAATAGTAAGAGGCCAATTCAGATTAACGGTCACTACTATCTTTTAACTATTGTTTTATCTGTTAAGCTTTCTTTGTTGCAGCTTTCTTAGTCGCAGCTTTTTTAACCGGGCTCTTAGTTACCGGCCTGCTTTTGCCAAACGACCCTTTAAAACGTTTTCCTTTGGCTGTTTTTTTATCACCTCTTCCCATAGTTTTTGTTTTTAAATATGAATAATTACGGTAGAATTTTGTATCTCAAAAAAAACCCCTTCCCGCTTGAAACGGAAGGGAGCTTTTAAATACATTAGTCATGTGCGTGGTTACAGTTTACCGGCAAGTTCTTTACCAGCTTTAAAACGGGCTACTTTTCTTGCTTTGATCTTTATTACTTCACCAGTTTGAGGATTGCGGCCATTGCGGGCAGCTCTTTTTGATACGGAAAAAGTACCAAAGCCAACAAGCGTAACTTTTCCTCCACCTTTCAATGTTTTTGTAACGGCTTCTATAAAAGAATCGAGCGCAGCATTTGCCTCTGTTTTTGTGATGCCGGTGTCATCGGCAACTTTTGCGATTAATTCAGCTTTGTTCATGTTAGATTTTTTTTGTGTTTCAGTAACGCCGACAAATTTATATGCTTTTTCATTCCGGCAAAATATTTTTATTCCTGTAGAAACAAGGGTTAATCGCCCCTAACCCACACCGGGTAAGGTTTTGGTGAGATAAGCCTTGTGCGTTAAATAGTTATCCTGATTTTTTTACCAGCTGAAATGCAGGCCAGTAAAGGGTTGTAGCCAATCCTGTGAAATCCTTGCCAGTAAAGGGTTTGAAAGGAATATACAATTGTTTTATCAACTGCAAAATTAATTTAATTCTTTTGCACACTCAATGCACAACCTGCATTACAGAGCGGAAAGCAATGAATTTGTTCCCCCATTTTTCAGTTCCCTTTTTTCTCATTTCATCAGAGAATTTATCAATGTACTGATTATAAAGGGCTTCGCTACCTGCGTGGTATTGAACTGCATAAGTGGGGCCTTCTGTATCATCTACTTCCAGCAAGCGGAGAATAGTAGCGTGGGTAAAACAACCTGTATTAATGATGTCAGGTATATGTTCTTCTTTCAACCAGTACAACCAGTTTTCAGCGATAGAATGGTCCACTTTGATCGTTACGTTATATACCACCATGACTATTTATTTGCTTATTAATTTTTATCATTAATGATGATTTTCTTTAATCGTTGATACATGAAAGATACCACCAATAATAAAACACCCAGTAAAATAAACGCTGCAATTTTTCCACCGGGTGGGATGTTGCGGATATCAAGCAGGAACAATTTTACCAGAGTAACAGTAAATAAGCTAAGTGAAATTATGCGCAATGTGCGGAAACTGTGTTTCATACCCAGCCACATCATCGAAAAGGAAGAAAGGCTCCACAAGATGCTAAGGCCGGCTTTCTCATATAAATTCCGCCACCATATCCAGTATTTTTCATTGTGGTAATTGGCCCAGAGAATAATATGATAAAACTCAATACTTAGCAGTAAAATGATACCAATTGAAGAGATCCAGGTGAATGGCGACCTGTATGCCACCCAGTTCTCATTAGCCTTCCGAAAGAAAAACCGGATAATATCGTACAGTAACCATAGCAGCAAAATAGCGGCTATCCAGTGTGCTATAAATAACAAAGCATTACCTCTGCCAGATAATAATGACAACGATACTTTATGATTGGCAGATATATTGATGAGATACAACCCAAAGCAAAAGGCTGTAAACAGAAACTTCAATACTGGGTAACTTTCTTTTTTTCTGAGCAACCACAGAAGTATAATAGTGAACAAAAATGAATACGCCTGCAGATAAACTGAATGAACGGGAACTTCTGTATAGCGTTGGCTGAACTGATGATGAATTTCGAGCATACCACAGAGGTACAGGATGAAAATTGATGCGATATGTGTGACGTTACGGGCCCCAATCGTACTTATTGTATAAATAAATGAATCACTCTTTTCTTTCTTTATCATCTCGTATTGTATATAAAGGGCAGCCGACACTGCAATAGAGGTGATAAAGCCCTTGTTCAATAGTACAGGTACTATTTTACCGCCTGCAAAGTAAATATCCAGCCATGTTATTGCAAGACTGATAAGCATAGCGGCAGTTACAACGGCAGCGGCAAATTTCAATAACATGATCTTTGACCGCTGATATAAAAAGAAAAGCAGCACTGACTCTGCGGCCCAAAACAATACGATATGATTGCCTCTGAATTGTACCGGGGCGGTAAGAGAGATAAAAGTCAGGCTGAGACCGGTAAGCAGTGAAACGAAATTAGGGTCCACGCTTTGTTTCCGGTGAAAACAGCCAGTGAGTAAAAGATTGAATAACCCCAGCGATACAGTAAACAGTCCTTTGGCCGAACCAACATTCCAGTATTCAAGTATAGAAATACCACCTGCATAGTACAGGAAGTTTATACTCAGCAGGATGATGAAATCAAAGGAAGTGAATTTATTTTTAAGCCGTATGCTATTAATGATATTCATTGATACAAATAACAAATAGAAAATGGTGGCAAAGAGCAATGCTTCCTTATAGGGAAAATCTGCCTGATCTTCAATAAATAGCTGTTTGACCATCCAGCCGCTGAAAATGATGGTAGTAAAGAATAATGAAATAATATTAATGGCTGGCCAGCGTTTGAACCATGATAAAGCGGTTAAGCCTGCATTAAGTATGCACAAGTAGGTAAAGAGAGCAATATAATTTTCATTGCCTGTATTTACAAGAAAAGGAGTTATAAATCCACCAATGGTAGCCAGGATTGCCAGTTCCTGCCGGTTATAAAACAGCGAAAGAATGACAGCAAACCCGGAAACGATAACCATACAAATAAAAGCGGTAAGCTGACCGATAAGATGATATTGGTGAAAAGCAAAGGCGATACTAAAATAAAACACACTTAATCCACCCCCTACCAAAACAGAGCTGAATGACCGGTATGTATTGCGGAAATAATGTGCCAATCCAATGAGAATACTGCCGCTGATGAGGCCAATGATAACACGGCCAGCTTCATTGATCCAGTTCTTATCAATGGCGTATTTTATAAAAAAGGCAATACCCAATACCAATACGGCAATGCCTATTTTATTTGCCAGGTTTTCGCCGATGAACTTCTCTATGTCAGTATCTTGTTTCGTCTTGGTTTCGAAGGCGGGTTTATGTGCTGGTACGGCTTTGGAATTGAGAATATCGCCTGCCGGCACTTCCACGATAGCTGCTTTTTCATCAGGCATTGGTTGAGGAACAACAGGTTTAGCCTGTAACAGAGGCTTCTCTTTAATTTCTGTTTTTGGCGGCGTGTCCGAAAGAACAGATTTTACCGGGTAGGCCTCTTTCTTTTCTTTCAATTGTTTGGAAAGAAAGGACACTTCATTACTAAGCTCTTTTATTTTGTCATATAATGACTCCAGTAATCGGCTTTGTTCGCCTGTGCGGTTTAAAATGGTTATCAGCAGAATGAGAAGAACAAGAATGATTAACAGAATAAATCCGTTCATCAAGTAGAGTTTTGATTAACAATAACTGCTTCAGCAAATGGATAGCTATTATTAAAAGAGACGGATTGATTTGCAG
>JAEUVL010000879.1 GCA_016786965.1 Chitinophagaceae bacterium | reverse complement strand
GGGATTGGATAAAGTAGTTGAACAGATGGGGCTGGAGCACCTGGTACTTGAAACGGATGCCCCCTACCTGGCACCGGTGCCCTTCCGGGGCAAAAGAAATGAGCCGGCTTATTTAAAATATGTGGTGGAAAAGATCAGTGCGATAAAAAATGTGAGTGTGGAGGACGTGGCTGCGGTAACTACGGCGAATGCAGAAAAATTGTTTGGTAAACTATAGTCTGTCTTATGCTATACGGGTAAATGGCATCCTTTGATAAATTAAAAAAAATTCGGCTAATGGGGCTTGAAACAGTATTTTTGCCCCCCCTTTGGGAGACTTGTCCGAGTGGTTGAAGGAGCACGCCTGGAAAGTGTGTATACCTCTAAAGGGTATCAAGGGTTCGAATCCCTTAGTCTCCGCATGGCAACAGAAAAATTCTTTGTATATATCCTTCAGAGTATGAAGGATTTTTCTTTTTATATCGGTCAATGTGCTGACCTGGACAAGCGGATGAGCAAGCATTTTGATGGGATGAGCCGGTATACGGCTTCCAGGCGTCCATTGCGGCTTGTATATTTTGAATTGTATGATTCCCGTTCTGCCGCAATAAAAAGGGAACTTGCTATCAAGAAAATGAAAAGCCGTAAATATATAGAACAACTGATAGAAGGGTGGTTGACTTCTCGGGTTGGTTGAAGGAGTCCCGACCGGGGTCGGGAGAAAGTGTGTATACCTCTAAAGGGTATCAAGGGTTCGAATCCCTTAGTCTCCGCTTTACCCGCCCTAGTCCCCGTTTTATGATGCGGGACGAAGGCGGCCTTTCTTTTAGTACTTAAATACTTTTTTCAAAAAAGTGATGAAGTGTTCTTTTTTTCTTCGGGATACCTCCAGCGATTTGCCGTTGCTCATCAGTACCACCCCGCCTTCCCCTTTTTGATATTCTTTTATATGCTTCATATTTACAAGCGAAGATTTATGAATGCGGAAAAAGAGGGAATCTTCCAGCAATAGCTCATAATCCGCCAGTGGGCGGGAAGCCAGTATTTTTTTATTATCCTTCAGGTGAATATTGGTGTAGGTGTTTTCTGCTTCGCAATAAATAATATCGCTGATCGGTATCACCTGGAAGCCTTTGATGCTGGGCACACACAACTGCATTTCCTGCGGATTATTCCTGGGCTGCATATTATGCATCAGCGTTTTCACCTGCTGGCTGGCAGCTTTCTGATCAATGCGTTTGGCCGCATTTTCAACAGCATTTACCAGTTGCTGCTCTTCCACTGGTTTGGACAGATAGTCAACAGCGGCAAAGCGGATGGCCTGAAGCACATACTTATCGTGTGCGGTGACAAATATTACTTCAAAGCTAATGTTGTCGAGTTCTTTCAGAAAATCGATTCCGTTTTTTCCCGGCATGGCCACATCAAGAAATACTAATTGCGGATGCAAAAGCTCCACCTGGCGGCTGGCTGTTGCGGCATCTTCACATTCTGCTATTACTGCTACCTCCGGGCAGTGTATCTCCAGCAGCTTTCGCAGTGTGTTCCGGCTCAGTTTTTCATCATCTACTATGATGGCTTTTATCATGGGCGTATTTTAATAGGCATAATGTAAAGGCAGGTAAAACTTTACAGCAGTACCCCGTTCTATTTCCGGAACAGTTTTTATAGAAAATACCGGCCTGCTTTCCACATCGGCCCTGCCTTTGAATAAAAGGTTGAGCCGGGCCTGTATTACAGAAACGGAGTGGGAGAGTTTGTCGGTTTCAGTCATATCTTTTTTAATGCCTGTACCATTGTCTTTTACACTGATAGCCAGTAAATTGTTTTCAATCTCTATCAGCACCTTTACAAACGGATTTTCCACTTTGTGGAGTTCGGCATGCTTGATGGCATTTTCCACGAAAGGCTGTATCATCATTGGGGGTATCAGTGTTTGCTCCGCTTCTTTATCCACGGTTATTTCAAAATCGAGTTTGTTACTGAATGCGGCCCTTTCAAAATCTATATACTTCTGCAGGTAGCTGATCTCTTCATCAAGCGGGATGTCATCTTTCTCTGCATTGGCAAATGTTTTGCGCATTAGTTGGGCCAGCGATTGTATCTGCGAATTGGCTTTCCGGGTTTCGTTGCTGAGCACCAGCCCCTGTATATTATGAAGCGCATTGTAAACAAAGTGGGGATTCATCTGGCTTTGAAACTGGGCAATCAGCCTGGCCTGCTTGCTCAGTTGCAGTGCCTGCTCCTGTATCTGGATGCTTTTTTCTTC
>JAEUVL010000826.1 GCA_016786965.1 Chitinophagaceae bacterium | reverse complement strand
CCAAAGAACTGGCCGGGATCCCATATCCCATTCTTATTGGCATCATATAATATGCGGAGCTGGTATTCCCCGGGCATTACAAGCGACAGCGAAAAATCGGGGCCTGCCAAGGGATATGAATTGATGATACCACCACTGTTGAAGAAAATCAGCACGGGGTTTTTGGAAAGATCCAGGTTGCGGAGCTTTAATTTCAGGAAGCCGTACTCTGCTTTTCTTTTTGTTTTAAAGGAGAGGGTATCGGTCTTTAATAATTTTTTACCGGCAGAGTCTTCTGCAAAATCTTTATCAAGTATGATATGATAAAGGGTGTTTTCTTTCCAGGCTGGCTGACCGGTAACAGGTGGCAACTGCAGCCGCACCCTCTTCCTTGTACTATCTTTTATAAAAGAGTATCCTTCTACCCGGGTAAAAGCAGAATCTGAAAAGAGAGTGAGCTTAGTGGAATCAAAGGAGCGGAGCGGCAGGTCAAACTGCATGTAAAAATCGCTCAGCAGGTCCTGCTGGCCATCGATAAGACTGGTCTGGTATTTTAATCGTTTATCGGCATTGTTTCCTCGGCCTTTAGGCACGGCAATAGCGGTGGCCTGCTGGGGTGCCGGTTTTGCATAAGCATACAGGGTAATGGGCTCATTCTTTCCCTGTACCTGAACCGGTTTATCTGCAAAAGCGAAAAGCAGTTTATCGGTCATATAGCGTTTGGTGCCACCATTATCTTTCAGGGCATAGAGGTAAAATGTTTTAGCAGGGAGGTTGGTAAAAGTGAATTTTCCTTCAGCATTCAGTTTGGTGATGTAGCGGGGCTTGTCTCTTATCACCACAGAATCATCACTGCTGGTATGGAGCATTACAATGAGGGTGCTGTCGATACCGCCGGTTTCGGCAAGGATCACTTTTCCTTCCAGTTGCAGGGAGTCTATATAGCGGCCCGTGGAAAAGGTATAGGTAAAGTTCTTCAGCACATTCCCTTCAGCAAAGTCTTTTATAGCGTTTCCGAAATCAAAGGTATAGGTGGTGTTGGATTCAAGGGTGTCTTTCAATTTTAGCGTGACGGTCTTCAACTTAAAATCGATCACCGGGTTGTTTACAGGCAGGGGGGACATCAGCAGGTTTTCCTGCACATTCGACACATCTACAAATTCATCAAATGTAAAAGTGATCCTGTTGCCGGTAAAATTGCGGGTGGAATCTCCCGGCTCTGCCTTGAGTAATTGCGGAGGGATCGAATCCCTGGGACCGCCTTCGGGAGGAATGATATTAGCACAGCCGGGACCGCTGATGGTACTGATAAGGATAAGCAGAAAGAGGCTTGCTGCTGGTATGATATTCCTGTAATTCATGTGAGGTGCAAACTTAATCCCTTTAGTGTTAACAGGCTGCAATAGACTCTCTTTAATCCTTAAAAATCATGTTAATCATAGACTATAGTTCTTCCTCTTCTATATCATGCAGGGTAATGGCCAGTTGATTGGTCTTTACAAAGTTGCACCAATGGCAATCTTCTTTGCCACAGCCAATATAAAATTCCCGGTTTTGTATTTTCTCCCAGGTGGTGGTTATTTGTTCTGTAACAGTGGCAATATCGGCCGGGGTGATGACCACTTTTTCTTTTCGGTAGTTTTTCTTTTTGTCAGGTTCAATGAAATCAAACTCTGTACTCACCACTTTCCAATCTTTTTGCTCATAATTATCAACGAGTATTTTATAGAAAACAGCCTGGCGCCAGTAGTTGCCGCCCAGCGGGTCTTTTTCCGAAGGGCCTTTTGTTTGGGGAATGGCTTTGTCGGGATCACCGGTTTTATAATCCACTACGTTCACCGATTTGCCATCAAACTCTAATTTGTCCAGTTTGCCTTTCAGCGGCACATCT
>JAEUVL010000816.1 GCA_016786965.1 Chitinophagaceae bacterium | reverse complement strand
GTGGGAGAGCGGAGTGGCGCGGCAGTTTCAGTATGAGAAAACACAGAGCCGCATCGGCGGTACTTTATGGGAAAAGCTTCCCCTGTACCTGGAAAACTCTCCGTTGTTTCATTTGAATAAAGTGACTGCCCCGATGGTCATTATGCACAATGATGCGGATGGGGCTGTTCCGTGGTACCAGGGCATTGAATTGTTTACAGGACTTCGTCGCCTGGGTAAAAAGGTCTGGATGTTCAATTATAACGGGCAGGGCCATGGCCTCACCCAGCGACCCGATATGCTGGACTACCAGATACGGATGCAGCAATTCTTCGACTGGATACTGAAAGGCGATAAACCTGCTAAATGGATCACTGAAGGAGTGCCAGCTGTGAATAAGGGAAAGGAGTGGGGATTGGAGGTAGTTGATTAGTTAACTGATAAACCGATAAACACTCCTACGCTGCAATCGTTATGAATTTCACCAAACTTCTTTTCGCCACGGGCAGCAATGTTTCGTCCACCGGATAGCTTAGTGCTGTTTCTATAGAATAGACCGCGGGGTTCGGCAGGTCTTTGCGATGGCGGATCAGTTCTGATTTAATATGCTCGTAGGTACTGCTGATGCTCCTTTGCCAGTGATCAATAAAGGCAGTCTTAATGCTGCGGTATTTCTCATCATGCTTTTCAAAAATGGAAAGACGGTAGTGATAAACACGGGTACTTTTTACATCCCCGCTGCTGAGGAAGAAATAACCTTCCTGGGTGTCGAGCGGGATAAGGCCCACCGGGGTGATGCTGATTTTTTCCTCGACAAATTCATATATCTCCGTACCATTATAAATGATACTTTTCATTTTCCCGGCGGAATAGTGAATAATGTCTTCCAATTCCTGCATCAGTTCATCGTCCTCTATCATTTGTTGGTAAAGCACCTGTAGTTTCTCCATTTGTATGCCCGTCAGTTTTTTAGGGAAATGCTCCTGCAGGTACTTTTTGTTTTCCCGGAAAGCTACAATATTGTTGTAATGGAAAATGATATCGGCCAGTTGGGGATATAGCTTGTTTTCGTTGAA
>JAEUVL010000778.1 GCA_016786965.1 Chitinophagaceae bacterium | reverse complement strand
TTGCTACGCCCCGGTTCATATAATTACACAAAAGCTCAGCAGGATTCTGCCCGGAAAAAACTCAATGAATTCTCTGCTGCTTTTTATGAGACAGCCAAGTATATGCTGATGAACAATGAGAGGGATTGATTTATTTTTTGGCAAGAATTATCAGACGGGGTGTTTTTCTTACATCATAATCAGCGAACTGGTAATCACCAAATACTTCCTGCACCTGCAAACCCTGGTAGCTTAGCATATCGGTAAAATCACCAAGGGAAAACTTAGCTACTTTCTCAGTGTATTGCATGGGTTCGGCAAGAGAAGGATCTGATACTGTTATTTTTTTGTAGAAGTGGGTCTCGTCATCCCAGCGGTGTATATCATAAACAGTGCCGTCCAGTTGTTTAGTTTCATTATGCACCAGGTGTTCTTCTGCAAAATGAACGTTCAGGTAATCGATAGTGAAAATGCCCCCGGGTTTCAGGCTTTTGGCAATAGTGCGGATTGCATCATCATGTTCTCTGCGGGTATTGAAATAACCAAAGCTGGTAAAGAAGTTAAAGGAATACTGAAAATAATTAGCGTACAAGGGCAGGCGCATATCATGTACATAAAAGTCTAGGTGTTCATTTTCAAATTGCCTGGCGTAAGCAATACTGTCTGCAGAGATATCTATGCCTGTAACATGAAAGCCCAGTGCTGCCAGTGTTTTACTGTGCCGCCCTTTACCACAAGCCACATCGAGCATTCTGCAGTTGGAAACTGGCTTCAGATGCCCTATCAGTTTTTTGATAAAAGCTTCAGCCTCCTTTTCGTCCCTTTCAAAATACAGTTTATGATAGAACGAAGTATTGAACCAGTCTTTGTACCATGCTTTTTCGGCCATAGGGCAAATGTAAGTAAGGAACAGCGAATTATTCAAATGGTTTGATTACAGTATTGCCATATAGGTGCCAATTTGTATGTATAAGGGTCGTTCAATTTCTTGTTCTTGAAAAAGCAAAGAGCATTTATCTGTTTACCTGTGGCCAGGCTTGTCTCCACCTGATTTATTTAACGTATTTGTGAAAACGGCTATCAAAACTGCCATTGAAAATGAAACCCGTATTTTTGCCCACCTAAAAGGAACATCTAGTGGCGTTAATCAAAAGTATATCTGGTATCCGGGGTACGATCGGGGGTAATCCCGGTGATAATCTTACACCTGTCGACATTGTGAAATTTGCCGCTGCTTTCGGCAGCATACTGGCAGAAGGAAAGAAAAATACTAAAATAGTGATCGGGCGGGATGGGCGCATTAGCGGCGCAATGGTACAAAGCCTTGTGGTAAACACACTCACAGGCCTTGGTATTGATGTAGTAGACCTTGGTCTTTCCACCACTCCTACGGTGGAAGTGGCCGTGAAAATGGAAAAGGCAGATGGCGGTATCATCCTTACCGCCAGCCACAACCCCAAAGAATGGAATGCTCTGAAGCTTTTGAATGAGGAAGGGGA
>JAEUVL010000773.1 GCA_016786965.1 Chitinophagaceae bacterium | reverse complement strand
GCAGGATTCTATTATCATCAATGCGTTATTCTATGTTGGTCCTGCTATTTCACAAACAGGCAGTAACCCCACCGGCTTAAATAAATACCGTTTCTCTTCCGGCTCTGTGTACCAGGTAGATAAGAACGGTGGTGTGATTCCGGGGGGCAAATGGGAGCAGGGTTCATTAATAAGAATAACAGGTACGGGAAGCGCCTTTCCATCCACCTGGGGAACAGCCGCCGCTTACGGAGCAGTGGAGTTTAATGCCCCCGGCGCCAATGCAGGTGCGATCCAAAATCTTAGTCTTCCATCAAATACCGTATTCCAGGGCAATTTTACGGTGGTCAATTTGGGTACCAGTGCAGGTATACGATTAGCTTCGACGCCTTCAAACATTGTTATACAGGGCGATCTGATCATTCAGCAGGGATTGGTGAGCCTTGCCAACAGCAGCACTGCCGGTAGTGTAACCGTAAATGGGAGCTTCAGTCAGTCGGCCGGTACCACCTTAGATCTGCAAACGTCAAGCGCTAATATCTCGTTTACTATAAAGGGTGGTTGCAGCGCCCTGGGCACTGTAACTGAGAATGGGACCAGCACTGCCTCCACCATTATATTCAATGGAACGGCCTCTCAAAGTCTTTCTTTTGGCGCCACTTCCATTGCCAATGATGTTCGTTTTCAAATGAACAATGCAGCAGGTGCAGCAGTAAGCACCGACTGGAACTTGCCTAACAGCACCAATAGCCGGTTAACATTGACGCTCGGTAATATTGATATGGGCGCTAATACGCTTTATATTCAAAACCCGGCCACTACAGCTTTGGCCGGTGGTACAGTGGGCTCGCATATTATTGGTAAGCTGCGCCGGGCCACTAATACGGCGGCAGCGGCTTATACTTTCCCGGTATCGGATAATGCAGGAGAACTGGCCACCGTAAAAGTGTATCCTGTTACGGCCGCTTCCAACTATACGGTTTCCTTTATACGGCCCAATGCATTTGACCGTCATGCAGTACCTGCAGGAATACTGAATGCGGGCAACTATTACTGGGATATCATACAGCATACCGGCAGCGGCTCCGATCCGTTGAATTTTTCTTA
>JAEUVL010000754.1 GCA_016786965.1 Chitinophagaceae bacterium | reverse complement strand
ATGATCACCCTGAACAAAAAAACAGTTTTTACCAATGCTCCTTTCCTCTCTTTTTTTCTCGAGGTTGGCAAAAGAAGATTATCGGGTGGCAAGTTATCTCCGGAGAACGGTTCCATTTTACAAAGTACAGATGCATTTGAGATAAATCCCGGTATTGGCATTGGCAGAAATTTTTCCCTTGGAAAGAAATGGCATATGCAAATACTGGCTGCACCAAAACTCATTTTCTCCTTCAGGAAAGATCATTATTTTGAGACAGCCAGTGGTACCTTGTTCTATAATAAATACAACAAGGTGTCGGCGGGGCACAGGATACTGTTCAATTTTTGCTATCCATTAGGAAAATGATACGTCATGAGCGATCAGAAAAAATATACCGACAGCGGCATCGAGATAAAGCCATTATATACCCGTGCCGATCTTCCTGCTGATGCAGATCAGAAACCCGGTGAATTCCCCTTTACCCGAGGGGTACAGCCTGATATGTACCGGGGCAAATTGTGGACCATGCGGCAATACGCTGGTTTCTCCACTGCGGAAGAGAGCAATAAACGCTATCACTATTTATTGTCGCAGGGCGTCAGCGGTTTAAGTGTGGCTTTCGACCTGCCCACGCAAATTGGCTATGACAGCGACCATGCCCTATCCGAAGGGGAAGTAGGCAAAGTGGGAGTTGCCATTGATTCAATTGAAGACATTCAAATTCTTTTTGACGGTATCAAACTGGAAGACGTAAGTACTTCCATGACCATCAATGCCACCGGGTTCATCCTGCTTTCGTTTTATGTGGCGCTGGCCAAACAGCAGGGTGCCGACCTGAAGAAGATATCAGGCACTATACAAAATGATATATTAAAAGAGTATGCCGCAAGAGGCACTTATATCTATCCTCCCAAACCTTCCATGCGCATCATCACCGACATCTTTGAATGGTGCAGCCAGGAAGTGCCAAAATGGAATACCATTTCCATATCCGGTTATCATATCCGTGAAGCGGGCAGCACGGCGGTGCAGGAAATAGCTTTTACACTTAGCAATGGCAAAGCCTATGTGGAAGCAGCGCTGAAAAAAGGATTGGACATTAATGTATTTGGCAAACGCCTCTCTTTCTTTTTCAATGCACATAATAATTTGTTTGAAGAAGTGGCCAAGTTCCGGGCCGCCCGTAAGATGTGGGCCAAAATGATGAAAGACCTTGGCGCTACCGATCCTAAAGCCATGATGCTGCGCTTTCATACACAGACCGGTGGCAGCACCCTTACTGCACAGCAACCACTAAATAATATTTCGAGGGTAACGATACAAACCCTGGCGGCCGTACTGGGCGGCACACAGTCGCTGCACACTAATGGCTATGATGAGGCATTAAGTCTGCCCACCGAAGATGCTGCAAGGATCGCCCTGAGGACCCAACAAATAACGGCTTATGAAAGCGGTGTTGCTGATACCGTTGATCCACTAGCCGGTTCTTATTTTGTAGAAGCCCTGACCCATGAAGTGGAACAATCTGCCTGGCAGCTTATTGAGAAAATAGATGCCATGGGTGGCGCTGTATCTGCTATCGAACAAGGCTTTATACAAAATGAGATAGCGAAAAGTGCTTATGACTACCAGCGCAATATTGAAAACAATGATAAGATCATTGTAGGGGTGAACAAATTCCAGGTAGACCATGATGCTGCAATTCCATTATTAAGGGTGGACGACAGTATCCGGGTTTTACAAACAGAAAAATTAGCCCGTTTAAGATCCAACCGTGACCGTGCCAAGGTGGACCAACTGCTGCAACT
>JAEUVL010000608.1 GCA_016786965.1 Chitinophagaceae bacterium | reverse complement strand
AGCAGTGAGCAGGTATTTATTATTAAAAGTAAAATTCACACGGCCTATATAAGATTCCAGGCGGAACTCTGACTCATCATCAGGAAAGTTCGGTGTAGAGCCGGGAATCAATGCACCGTCCTGTCCATATGCTGCATAGTTATTGGTATTGGTACGGAAGGCCTGGTAGCTGTGTCCCACCAGTACATCTATCTTACTTTTAATGCTTTTTATTTCTTTAGTATAGAACAAAGAAACATCAGCCAGTGTATTGGTCTTTGTTTGCTCATAATGAACAAAGCGGCCCCTTGTTTTATAATTAGTCGCAGAAACAGAATCTGTATTATCATCTCCGCTGCCGCTCAAACGATCGAGACCGAAATTCAGCAGCACATGCAGATCGGGGAAGAAATGTAATTTATAATCTACCTGCACATTTCCGATCACACGGCCCACTTCAGAATTATTATTGCGCAGTTCCAGCAATCCAAGCGGGTTGCGGGTGGCAAGATCAATTGGTGCATTATTGGCCTGCAGCCACTCATAGTACCCACCCCAGTTCTTATTGCCCGACATGACCGGTTTAGTGGGGTCAAAGGAAATAGCAGAACCGATAGCTCCTTCATCTGCAAACCTGTTTTTTGTCTGGCTGGCTTTTACAGAGAGATTAACCGACAAATGATCTTTTAAAAACTTAGGAGACAGGTTAAGCGCTGAAGATATACGCTTGAAGTTATTGGTCTTCAAAATTCCATCCTGGTTCAGGTATCCAATAGATGCCCTGAAAGGAAGATTGCCGATACTTCCGCTTGCGCTGATGGTATTATCAAATCCGATAGCAGCCCTGTATATCTCATCCTGCCAGTTTGTATTAGCTGTACCCAGCAGGTTTTTGTAAGTATTATTGCCAGTGGCGGCAGCATCAGTATTAATAATATTACGTACCTCATCAGCAGACAGTACGTCTACTTTATCTCCTATCACACCGGCGGAAACCATGGTGTTGAAATTAAACCGCAGTTTGCCTTTGGTTCCTTTTTTAGTAGTAATGATAATAACGCCGTTTGATGCCCTGGAACCGTACAGTGC
>JAEUVL010000602.1 GCA_016786965.1 Chitinophagaceae bacterium | reverse complement strand
TTTTGTATTCACCCCCTGCCCCATTTCTACCGCACCGGTGCTGATGCCCACACTGCCATCTGTATATACATGCACCAGGGATCTTGCCTGGTTCATTAATGTTTTAGTAAAGGAGATACCAAAACAGATTGGCATCAATGCCATTCCTTTTTTATGCAACCTGTTAGCAGCATTGAATTCAGCAACCTTCTGCTGCAACTGCTGAATATTATATAGCTCGTCCGTTCGTTGCCAGCATTCATTCGCTTCACTGTCGGCTATTTGCCCGTACGGGAATTCATCACCGGTACGCAAAAGGTTTTGTTGTTGTATAGCCGATGCCGGAATGCCTAATTGCTCTGCTGCTTTGGCAATGGCCGCCTCTATCACAAACATTCCCTGCGGACCACCAAAGCCACGGAAGGCTGTATTAGGAGGCAAATGGGTGCGGCAACTGTAAGCCGTTGCTTTTACATTAGGAACAAAATAAGAATTGGTGCAATGGAACAGGGTTCTTTCCATTACCGCAGGAGAAAGATCGGCTGCAGCGCCGGCATTCTGATAGAAGGTAGCCTCATAGGCCAGTATCTTCAGGTCTTTGCTCAATCCAATTTTAAAATCAGAGGAATAGGGATGCCGCTTGCCTGTCATCCGCATATCTTCCATGCGGTGCAGTGAATACTTTACAGGCTTCTTTAAATGAAAGGCTGCTAATGCCACCATTACTCCCCAGGTAGTAGCCTGGTCTTCTTTGCCACCAAAGCCACCGCCCAGCCGGGTGGTATCCACTTCTATTTGATTCATGGGAAGAGCTAATACACGGGCAGCAGTTCGCTGGACGGCTGTCGGCCCTTGTGTGGAAGAATAAATTCTGATAGCGCCGTTCTCTTGTGGTACGGCATAAGCGCCTTGTGTCTCGATATATAAATGCTCCTGGCCGTTGGTATCAGCACGTCCTTCAATGATATGTGCGCATTGCGACCAGGCAGCGCTGGTATCTCCCAACCGGAATGTTCTGGGCGGAATAATGAGTTCCCCTTTTTCTTTAGCTTCTCTCGGATCGGTAATGACGGGCAAGGGTTCTATCTCTGCTTTAATCTTCTTTACCGCTGCTCTTGCTGCTTCATCTGTTTCGGCGATCACCAGTGCGATGGGCATACCGCAGAAATGAACATGAGCAGCGGCCAACAATTCCTCATCTGGTACAATGCCACCGATCTGATTTTCTCCCGGAATATCTTTTGATAAAAAGATCCTGACCACACCGGGTACAGATAATGCCGCACCGGTATCGACAGATATGATCCTGCCATGGGCCACCGGTGAATCATACACAGCCGCATACAAAGTGCCGTTCACTACCGGAATATCATCGAGGTAAACCGATTCACCACGGAGATGGGTGTATGAATCTATATTGGGTCCTTCCTCACCTCCCCTGAAGGGAGAGGCCGTCACCGAACGGGACCCGCTTTCAGAAACTACTTTACTCATTTTACGGCTGCTATTATCAAAGTTGGTTTGCTTTCAATGTATAATACTGTTACTGCTTTTTGATCCTGTGCCCCGCAAGCCTCCCTTTTAAGAGAGATGCTGGGGGGTAAACAATTTTAGAAAATGCGCCTTCATTAATTGTCCCAGCAACAGTGTCTTGTACTCTTTTGTTCCCCTGGCATCGCTGATCGGTGATATTTCAGTTTTCATCACTTCAATGGCTTCCAGCACCAGGGTTTCGTTTATTGTTTTTCCCGCCAGGAAAGCAGATGTTTTTTGTAAGAATAGCGGCACCGGTCCTACACCACCTGCTGAGAGACCAGCGGACACGATCATCTCACCATCCATTGTAAGCCGGATGGCTGTATTTACACTGGCAATATCCAGGTGTGTTCGCTTGCAGACTTTCTCAAAGTGAAAACGGGTATTGTCATCCGGCAA
>JAEUVL010000601.1 GCA_016786965.1 Chitinophagaceae bacterium | reverse complement strand
GTGAACAATGATGTTTTACTGTACGCTACAATGGTCCATACCACACCGATCGCATACACGGCATATACCAGGAACTGGAAAGGCGAGGAGGCCGGCATACCGGAGTAATAAGTGATCAGCGCAATGGCTATCATAATAGCGGCCGTTATCAGCCCTTTAATGGCGGGTTTCAGGTTCATGGTAGTTTCTCTTAGCTTAACACCGTTGTTGTTCCGTTAATGATACCGGCCACTTTGCCGGTGAGTTGTTTGCCAATAAAAGGCGAGTTCTTTGATTTGGAGCGGATATCTTTTTCAGTAACGGTCCATTGCAGTCCCGGCACAAATAAAGTAAGCGTGGCTTTTTGCCCTTCCTGTACAGAAACAGGCGGAAGGCCAAACAGTTTTCTTGGATTCGCAGCCAATAATTCCACCCACCGGGCAGGGCTGATGGCAGGTAGTGCAGTGGATAATACACCGTAGGCGGTTTCCAATCCTATCATGCCAAACTTGGCGTATTCAAATTCCATCACTTTGCTGTCAAACTCATGGGGCAGGTGGTGCGTGGCAATACAATCGATGGTGCCTTCGGCAATGGCTTGTTGCAATGCGGCCCTGTCTGCACTTGTGCGGAGGGGAGGATTTACTTTCAGGTTGGTGTCGTAGCCGGTCATATCCTCATCGCAAAAGAAAAGATGGTAGGGGGTCACGGAGCAACTGATGGCGGCACCGCTGTCTTTCCCTCTCTTTATATATTCCACTGATTTTTTAGTGCTGATGCCGGTGAAATGCAATTTAGAATCCGCATACCGGGCCAGTTTAATATCTCTTGCCACGATCAGTTCTTCAGCCATGGCAGGTTTGCCCGGCAAACCAAGCTGGGTGGATACGATGCCTTCATTCATCAGCCCGTGCGGGTTGATGCTTTTATCATCGGGGAGTTGTATTAAAATACCATCGAAGGCTTTTACATATTGTAATGCCTTTACCAATAATCCGGCTGATTGAACAGAATTGGTCCCATCACTGAACGCCACAGCGCCGCTGGCTTTCATATCATACATTTCGGCAAGTTCCTTTCCTTCCGTATTGCGGGTGATGGCCCCTACAGGGTGGATGGTTACCGGCAGCGATCTTGTTTTCTGGGCTATATATTCCACGCCGGCCTTATTATGGATAACGGGATTGGTATTCGGTACCACCAGTACATCGGTATATCCGCCCGCGGCGGCGGCGGCGGCCCCTGTTTCCAGGGTTTCTTTGAACTCATAACCCGGATCAGCAAAATTGGCAAATACATCTACCCAGCCGGCGGAGACATGGAGACCGTTGATATCGATCTGCTGGTCGGCCTGCTCGGTAATACCGTTGGCGATGCGGGTGATGGCCCCGTTTTCTATTAAAATATCAGTGACTTGTCCGTGAAAAGGAGAGGAGGGATCAACGATCGTGGCTTGCTTAATGAGTATT
>JAEUVL010000587.1 GCA_016786965.1 Chitinophagaceae bacterium | reverse complement strand
AACAGATCCCGGTTGCCGAGTCCTTTCCAGAAGAATATTTCTGCGCCGAGCGATAACCTGCGGATAGTGTAAAGCCCTGCGGAAAGGGTGAAGTAGGCAGGATTCCTGGGATGAAAATAAAGCGAGTCCTGGTCTTTTGCTTTGCCGAAGCAAAACCCAGCCTGCCCCATAATGGAAACATATTTTGGCGGCTGTTCTTTGCGGCTGATCCGGAGGGGGTGGTCGTAGCGCACCCCGGCGGGCTGTATGCCAACAGAGCCGGGATCTGTTTGATAGAACTGGTTGGGTCCGAAGAGTATTTTGCCGGTGATGATCTTTATTCCTAATGCCAACTCTGGTGCCGGGTCTTTTGGAGCTACCTGCGCAGTTGAATACAGGGTGAGTAACAGGGCAGTCAGCATTACTGGTAATCGCATTGTTTGGGTTTGTTGAATAACGGCGGGGAGTGTGGTTTCGTATATTCCCGAGGTACGTGTGTTATGCCTGCAGTAAGTTTACTTCTTATCGTTTTTACCGGGAAACGATATCCCTTTGATACTATTGCGGGCGGTAATTCGTTTGTAACCCATTAAGTGATATTTTATAGTTGGCCTGACTAAACTTTTTTTCCTGCGGCCTGTCCGAATGAAAACTGAAACTGATCTGTATGAATAACCTGTACAAACTCCTGTTCTTACTCCTGCCTTTTTTAGCTTCCTGTTCTAAAGATAATGGTGACGATACGCCACCTCCTGCGGAGACGATGTATTACCCGCCTACCTCCGGCACTACCTGGGAAACCAAGACGATCGCCAGCCTGGGCTGGAACCAAAGCGCTGTGCAGCCGCTGAAGGATTACCTGCTGCTGAAGAACACTAAGTCGTTCATGATCCTGGTGAATGGCAGGATAGTGATGGAGGAATATTTTGCGGGGCATACTGCTACTACCACCTGGCCCTGGAACAGTGCCGGCAAGACGCTGGTGACGGCGACCACGGGCATTGCCCAGCAGGAAGGGTTGCTGAATATTAATACAAGTGTGACCACTTATTTGGGTGCGGGATGGACGACCGCCCCGGCGGCAAAGGAAAACCTGATCACCTCCCGTCATTTATTGACGATGACCTCGGGGCTGAATGATGCGACCAACCTGGTAACACCGGCGAACCTTTCTTACCTGGCTGATGCGGGCACCCGCTGGAGTTATCATAATGTGTTTCAAAAACTGATGGATGTGGTGGCGGCTGCGAGCGGTCAAACCTATGAAACGTATTTTAATGCGAAGCTGAAGAACAAATTGGGCATGGATGGCTTTTGGAACAATGGCCTCATCTTTAAGGTGTACCACAGTAATACCCGCAGCATGGCCCGCTTTGGCATATTGGCGCTGAACAAAGGGAAATGGGATACGGAGCAGATACTGAATGAAAACTTTTTTACGGAAAGCATTACTACTTCGCAAAGCATTAATCCTTCTTATGGCTACTTGTGGTGGCTGAATGGCAAGAGCAGTGCGATGCTGCCGGGCGGACAAACGGTGTACCCGGGCAGCCTGGTGCCTAATGCGCCTGCGGATATGTATGCGGCGATGGGTGCTGAAGATCAGCGGATATATGTGGTACCGAGCAAGAAAATGGTGGTGATAAGAATGGGTGATGCTTCTGACCC
>JAEUVL010000540.1 GCA_016786965.1 Chitinophagaceae bacterium | reverse complement strand
AATGCAAAACAAGTGGTGCTGCCGAATGCCCGTATTGTTTCCTGTGAGTACTCTCCTGATTCCAAATTACTCTACCTGACCAATCCCGGTGGTAAAACCATAGAACAGGTGGAACCGCAACTGCCCACCACGGCTGCTATTGTGGCTTCGAAGGTTACTATTCCCACTCCCGGCTCTGGTTATTATGGTATTCAACTGGCACCTGATGGAAAGATATACCTGGCCCAGATCGGTACTTCATTGAGCACTATCAATAAACCAACGGTGAAGGGCACAGGTTGCAATTATGTAAAAGACCAGGTGTCCATCAGTCCGGGTGGTTCTTATCTTTCTTTGCCGGCTTATATCAATGATGTATCTGCCAATCCCACTAATGGATTCAATTATACTATTGTTGACAGTTGTACCGGTACGGTGCAGTTCAACGGTATTACTTCCATGTCCGGCACGATAACCTGGGATTGGGATTTTGGTGATGGCAATACTGCCACGGGCCAAAACCCGCTGCATACATTTACCCCTGCGGGACAATCCTACACAGTTAAAGTGAAGATCAAATCCAACAGTGGATGCGGATATATTGAACGGTCGAAGGTACTGGTACCGGGTGGACTGGCGGCGACGGCAGCTTTTGATTTTACTTCCAAATGCGATTCGGGTTATGTTCGGTTCACGAACCTTTCCACCATCGTTCCTGATACTGCCACAGTGAGATACCTGTGGACCTTTGATGATGGCAACACCTCTACTGCCACGAATCCTGTACATAGTTATGCTACGTCAGGCGTATTTAATGTGCGACTTGATGTGCTTACGTCCACCCCCTGCCTGAACCGGTCTTTTTCCCAACCGATTAACCTGGAGGTATTGAACATAGTCCCCTCTCCTGACCAGGAAATAGACGCAGGACAAAGTGTGCAACTGAATGTGACCGGCGGAGGAAACACATTTGCCTGGAGCCCTAACAAATGGCTTTCAGACAGTACGATCGCCAATCCTGTTGCCACC
>JAEUVL010000530.1 GCA_016786965.1 Chitinophagaceae bacterium | reverse complement strand
TGCCCGTGCGGATCGCTGGTATCGCCGGTTGTTTTTCTTCCCCATGCCACTGCCTCGATAGCGGTGGAGGAAAAGTCAGGATGTTTTTTATCTATTCCTGTATCGGCCACAGCGATGATCTCCCCTGCGCCATCCTCTTCTATAATGGGAACCTGCTGATCCGCCATATCCATACTGATAATTTGCCGGGCAATATCATTATGCATCACCGGTGGAATATGTTCGTAGATGGCCTGTATGTATTTGTTCGATGAAAGTTTATATGCAATATCATTTCCCGCAGGCACCCTTACCCGAATTGTATTGCGGTATAAAGCAATGCGTTCAATACCATGGCTGCCGAGGAAATCCCTTACCAGCGGTGCATCGTCTTCTCTGTGCAGCACAAGGTCCATCGTAAGCATGGTATCAACCGCTGGTGTACCGGCATTATCAAAATGATCTTTGCGAACGGTGAAGCCGGTGTCTTCGGCGGTGTATTGTTTTATCATGCGGATAAAACGGAAGTTCTCGTGATGCTGGATCATTTCCAGTTGCTGCCGGTCATTGATCTTAATGATATAACTGTCGAAAGGCACCCGCTGCAATATAGACAGCCCTATAGCCTCGAGCTGCTCATTGAAGACGGGCAGCAGCGGTGCATCCAGGGTAATGATATAAAAGGCCGGCAGTTCATGATCCTGCGGCGATGCTGCTGCACCGGCTGGCACTGCCATGTTATTATTTATGGCCACTACATTTTCATCTGTTATGATATTTACATAATTGTATCCCGGCGACTCATGGGTGACGGATACTAATTCGTGGGCTCCTTTTTTTATGGAGTATTTATAGGTACGGGTGGCGCCGGGTGTGTGCACTGTTAATACCGTGGTATTGAGCACCCGCAGGGCCAGTCCTTTCTTTTTCATTTTTTTGATCTTCGCCTGTGTGGAGTGGCCGAGGATGTAACCATCTGTTTTCTTATGTCCCGGCATTAATTCATGTGCCAGTGCTTCTTCTTCCGGGTTCATAAAATACACGATCAGCTTTTTGCGCCGTCTTCCCCACCAGAAGAAATAATAACCGGTAGTGGTACCGCCGAGTATCACCATACCGATGATGATCCATACCCAGGCAGGTATGCCGGGCGATGGCACTGGCGGAGGCAGTGCATCTATGATCACTTTCAAACTGTCCCTATCACTGAGCCCATCATTGTCGGTAACGGTGAGTTCAAATATATATTCACCCGGTTCCATCCCGGTCACTTCGGTAGTAGCTGATGAGGGATCAGTGATTTGGCCGCTGGCATCGCCGGGGATCATTCTCCATTGGTAAGAAACGATCCTTCCATCATCATCTTTCCCCCTGCCACTGAGTGTTATTGTTTCATTTTCATTTTTGCGCTGATCGATACCAGCCTCAGCTTTGGGTGGAAGTTTATTTTCTATGGGAGGTTTCACCGTTACTTTTACTGTATCATAGCCGTATCCGTTCCTGTTGTCAGTAACTGTTAATAAAAATTCATACTCTCCAACCTCCAGGTTTTCGATCCTTGTTATTGAGTTGTTTGGTGATATAATAACAGCATTATCAGCTCCAGTAAATTTTTGCCAATAAAATATGGGAGGGTCTCCATCGGGGTCTGTTCCTGTTCCTTTCAGCAGTACAAAGTTCGTGGGCAATGTGATAGTTTGATCCTCCCCTGCATTGGCATTCGGCGGCTGGTTTTGCTGTTCTGGTGGATACTTGCATATCAGCCTCAGCCGGTCATTTGTTTCTGCAGATTGTTTTTTTATCTCTTCGTACGCATCTGCTTTCACTTTTTCCTGGGGCCTCCGCTGGAAATAGTTTACCAGCCTCTGCTGCTTATACATATTGGTGATAGCCTGCTCCACCCGGTTCCTTAATTCGGTATAGAACATCTTCTGCATCGAAAGCTCACCCTTTTGTTGACCAGTTAAGCAGGGGCCAAATATTTTCTGGTAAAGCGGGGTACCTGGTTGTGCATCACTTATCAGGCTATTGGTGTTCCCTTCCACAAATAGTTGTATCTTTTTGAAGTACTCCTGCTGCTTTGGTTGCTGCCCCTGTACTGCACTCATCATCATGAACGTGATGGCAAACAGCCAGTTACAATACTTCGTTAAGAAATGGGCAGAAGATACTAATTGAACAACAGGTATGAATAATACATACCTGCATAACCGGGATTGGTTGCTGCGTGGATAAGGCATTGGTTAAGGTTACGGTACTTAAGGTAGCGAATTTTATTTGCAAAAAATAAAATTGACCCGCAGTACCTTTCTATTGACCAATAAGCAGCGGCTGCCCCAACCGGAACAGCCGCTTACTATTGTTGGTGGCCAATGATATTAACTACAGCCGTGTATGGTATCCTGTATGCCGTTCCATATTTGATCAGCAGAAACAAGGAATGGCTTTT
>JAEUVL010000195.1 GCA_016786965.1 Chitinophagaceae bacterium | reverse complement strand
TGATACCCGCTATTACGATGCGCAGTTTTGCGGAGGAGTTTAAAACGGGCACTTATGAAATATTACAAACCCGGCCACTGAGCCGCTGGCAGATCATTGCCGGTAAATATTTTGCCAGCCTTATCGTAGTATTCATTGCGCTGCTCCCTACTATCGTATACATATATTCCATTCAGCGGTTGTCCTCCAATGAGGGGATAGATATGGGGGCCACTATCGGTTCTTATATTGGCTTGTTTTTCCTGGCGGCCGTGTTCACGGCTATCAGTGTTTGCAGCAGCAGTTTTACCAATAATGCTGTAGTGGCTTTTATTGTAAGCCTGATCGGATGTGCCTTATTATATTATGGCTTCAGTGCTATCAGCCGGCTGCCGGCCCTGCGCAACGGAGCCGATTACTACGTGGAAATGACCGGTATTGATTTTCATTACCGCAGCATCAGCCGTGGATTGATCGATACGAGAGACATTGTGTACTTTATCACCGTAACCGCCTTGTTTCTTATTATTACGGGCAGAAACCTTTTAAGGAGATAATATGCAAAAGGTATTTAAGAAAATACTGAATTCGAAATTCTGGTGGTGCTGGCTGCTGTTACTGCTGGCGGGTATTAATTATCTGGCATCGGATTTTCACCTCCGGCTTGACCTGACAAAGGAAAAAAGGTACACCCTGAGCAAAGCGACAACCAAACTGTTGAAAAACCTGGAAGAAGATGTGCAGATAGATGTATTTCTGAAAGGCGATTTTCCCTCAGGTTTCAGGAAGCTGGCAAATACCTCGCTGGATTTTTTACGATTGCTGAAAGACAGAACGGGCAAAATAAAATACCGGTTCATTTCACCAGAGGATGAAATGCCCGGCACCAGGGTTTCTTACGGCGACACGCTGGTGAAAATGGGGGCGGTGCCCATCAACCTGACCGTACAAAAGAAAGCCGGCGAAAGCAGTAATATCATATTCCCGGTGGCCCTGGTAACGTATAAAGGAAAGCAATCGCTGGTAAACCTGTACCCCGGAGCCAGCGGACGAATTTCACAATCAGAAATCAACAGTGCAGAAGCATTGATGGAGTACCAGTTTGCCAAGACGTTGGACCGGATCACCAAAGAGAAACCCCCTGCTATCGTGTACGCTACGGGTAATGGTGAGCCTACTGATTACAGAACGGCCGACCTCGAGCAAGTTCTTACCAGTGAGTACCGTTTTGGCCCGTTTGATATCACCAAGCAAGCGATACCGCCAATGGCGGATGTACTGATGATAGTAAAGCCAACGCTTCAGTTTACTGAACAGGAGCAACTGAAGATCGACCAGTTCGTAATGAGGGGTGGTAAATTGCTCTGCTTTATAGATAACCTGTTTGCAGAACAGGATAGCCTTGCTATTAAACCAGAGACGATCGCCTATGACCGTAACCTGGGGCTTACTGAGCTTTTCTTTAAATATGGTTTACGTATTAATACCGACCTGGTGATGGACCTTCAGTGTGATGTAATTCCGATTGTAGTGGGCGGAACCATGGATAAACCACAAATGGAATTCCTCCACTGGAATTATTACCCGGTACTTACTTCTGCCAGCAGCACTTCTAACCAGGGCCTCGGTTATGTGGCAGGACGTTTTGTGAATTCCATTGATACAATAGCGGCTAAGGGTATAAGGAAAATACCGCTATTGGTCAGCTCACCCAATTCAAGGATAATCGCTACACCAGCACTCATCAGTTTAAATGAGAACAAAGATGCACCGGAAGATGCCAAGTTTAAACGTAACGCCATACCAGTAGCTATGCTGCTGGAAGGAAAATTCACTTCCGGATTCATGAATCGTATTGCGAAATCACAACTGGATACGCTTGCTGGGATGGGCACTCCTTTTAAAGAAAACTCCCCGGCGAATAAAATGATAATAGTGGCCGACGGAGATATAGTGCTGAATGATATACTGCCCGAAACCGGGCCTATCCCCATGGGCTGGAATAAATATACTTATCGTGAGTACCAGCAGCAAACAGATTTTGGAAAGCTGTTTTTACCGGTGGCTAACAGAGAATTTTTGCTGAGTTGTGTGGAACAACTGGTAAATGATCCTGCCATCAGCGAAACCAAAAACAAGGACATTGTGCTTCGTTTGCTCGATTCCAAGAAAATAACAGCACAAAAAAGTACCTGGCAGTTTGTGAATATAGCCCTGCCTGTATTGCTTATCATCGTTTTTGGCTGGCTCTACCAGCAGATCAGGAAAAGAAAATATGCAGCATAGTGGCCGAAAGTACCTGTGCCTGCCACGGCTCGCTATCTTTGCACATCATTATTAAAAATAGCTCATGACACCCGATCAGATAACTTATCTCGTTTTTGGAATTGTATTGGTGGTGGCCCTGGTATTTGACCTGGGCCTGCTGAGCAAGAAGGATCAGAAGATCACTATCCGGCAGGCACTCTACCAAACATTTTTCTGGGTCGGGCTGGCGCTTGGGTTCTTCGTTTTTATGTGGGTGGAGAAAGGAGAGAGGCTGGCGCTGGAATACCTGAGCGGGTACCTGATGGAATGGAGCCTGAGTATTGACAATATATTTGTCTTCATCCTTATTTTCTCGGCTTTTTCTGTGAAGGAAAAATATTATGGCAGGGTATTGCTAATTGGTATCCTGATGGCGATCGTGTTCCGGGTGATCTTTATTACAGTTGGGGTGGCATTGGTGGAGAAGTTTCACTGGATATTGTATGTGTTTGGGGTTTTCCTGCTGTACACCGGTTACAAAATGTTTACCGCATCTGATGATGAAGAGTTTGATCCGCACGACAGTAAGATATACCGCTTTCTTAAAAAGATAATACCACTGGTGCCACATGATGGAGACGGACGGTACCGCTATTTACAAAACGGCAAACCGGTGTATACCACTTTATTTGTGGTAGTAATCATGCTGGCGGCCATAGACCTGGTCTTTGC
This sequence comes from Chitinophagaceae bacterium, assembly GCA_016786965.1. Classification (GTDB taxonomy): domain Bacteria; phylum Bacteroidota; class Bacteroidia; order Chitinophagales; family Chitinophagaceae; genus JJ008. The sequence goes on along the minus strand of JAEUVL010000195.1, from coordinate 817 downwards.
GCTGGATTCTATCCCGGCGGTCATGGGCATCTCCCGGGATAAACTGGTGATCTACACCTCGAATATTTTTGCGGTGCTTGGTCTGCGGTCCCTGTTCTTTTTGTTGCGTGGTGCCGTCAGTAAGTTCGATTACCTGCAGCAGGGCATTGCGATCGTACTTGTATTTATCGGGGCTAAAATGCTGGCAGAAAGCTGGATCAACCAATGGCTGGCAAAAGAAGTACAAGTATTTATTTCACTTGGCGTCATCATGGTATGTATCGCTGGCTCTATTTTTTATTCCATCTTCATGCAAAAGAAAGGGGTGCCAAAGGATGTAGAGGATGAAAGCATATAAGCAGGAAGATCGTTAATTATAACTTGAAATATACCGTCAGTAATATTGCCCGGATCTTAGCTGCGGAAGCAGTCATTACAATTGATTCACCTATTGACCATCTGCTGCTCGACAGCCGAAAAGTATATTCGGCTGCCACTTCTTTATTTTTTGCGCTGAAGGGATTTCGTAAAGACGGACACCAGTTCATTACTGAGTTATACAAAAAAGGAGTACGGAACTTTGTGGTTTCCACCCCGATTGAGAAGACGAATTTTCCGGAGGGAAATTTTTTATTGGTGGATGATACACTGGAAGCATTGCAGCAACTGGCCGCCTTTCACCGGCAGCAGTTCAAGATTCCGGTGATCGGTATTACAGGCAGTAATGGCAAAACGATAGTAAAGGAATGGCTTTACCAGTTATTACATGAAGATTTTACCATTGTCCGCAGTCCTAAGAGTTATAATTCCCAAATTGGCGTGCCATTGAGTGTATGGC
>JAEUVL010000515.1 GCA_016786965.1 Chitinophagaceae bacterium | reverse complement strand
AACCTGCATTCCGGAATTTTACAAATAACTATATTCAACAAGGATAATATGCCGCTGGCGGAACGTTTATGTTTTGTCAATAACAGGGAGTATATTATAAATGCTGAATTAAGAACAGACACAATCGATTTTTCTCCCAGGTCCAGAAACAGGTTCACCCTGCTGCTGAAAGACACCGTACAGGGAAGTTTTTCTGTTTCTGTTACAGATAATGAACAAAGCCATTTGCCGGCAAGAGAAGAGAATATTTTTACCAGTCTGCTCCTTACAAGCGATATCATGGGATATGTACATAACCCGGCTTATTACTTTTCGTCCGTTGAGGATTCTGTAAAAAACGGCCTTGACCTTGTAATGATGACCAATGGCTGGCGGCGGTTCAGATGGGAGCAGTTGCTGAAAACGGGTGCCCCTTCAGTGGGTTTCAAAGATAAAGCCTATATCACTTTGGCTGGTAAGGCCAACTACCGGGGGTTAAGAAAACCGTTTGCAGATAAGCAACTGATCCTTTTCATTACGGGTATAGATGGAAAACGAAGTACCCAGTTCATTGAAACTGATGAAGAAGGTGGTTTCCTGATTGATTCCCTGATATTTTTTGACCGGACCCGCCTTCTTTTCAGTGATGTGCGGGGGAAGAAAAGCCAGTATATTGATGTTTTGCTGAATGGTGATTCTATTCGAAGAGAATTTCAATTGCCGGGTGTAACAAAGTATAGGTTTGGTAACGATCTTCCCACATCTGCCAATGCCCGCTGGAAAATGGATTATGATGCCATGGTAAAAGCAAACGGCATTTTGCTGGAAGAGATAAAATTAAAGTCAGTCAATAAGAACCCGCTGCAACAGGTGGATGAAAGATATACAAGAGGAATGTTTTCCGGTGATGCTTCCAAAGCAATTGACCTGGTAAATACGGATGAAGCAAGCAGTTACCAGAACATTTTTGACTACCTGCAGGCCCGGGTAAACGGGTTGCAGGTATCAGCAGATGGGTTTGACTATAGTGTGTTTTACCGCCAAAGTGCTTCCATGAGTTCAATGGGGGCCATCCCAATGGCGCTTTTCCTGGATGAAATAGAAACCGATGCCTCTGTCATTGCCACCATACCGGCAAGCCAGGTGGCATTAGTAAAAGTATATAGTTCTTTTTCAGGTGCCTGGGGCAATGCACCCGGTGGATTATTGGCAGTGTACACTAAAAAAGGCGAAGATTACCTGAACAGTACGGCCTCGTCAGCCACCAACAAAATATACAATGGATATTCTGTCATCAAAGAGTTTTATACTCCTGATTATAAAAATAAAAAAGAGGATGACAAAGCGGACACCAGGACCACTTTGCAGTGGCGGCCCAATATTATTGTTAATAGCATCAACGCTACTGTACCTGTTTCTTTTTACAACAGCGACAGGACAAAGCAATATCGCATTGTAGTGGAAGGGATGACAGCCTCCGGAAAAATGCTGAGTATTGAAAAGATAATTACCACCGGAAAAAAATCCTTTTAGCAACTTTTCATTATAAATGACAATTTGGGCTGCTTTTAGATTTCATTAACTTATTTTATAATATTTTAGCGGCACTAAAAACCTGCTATGAAAAAAGTCCTGCTTACCCTGCTCTTTTATTACAGTTGCAGCACCGTATTGTTTGCACAAACTCCGGCCAACCGCTTAGATCAATGGTCTTCCCTTTCACCCATTGAAAAAATATATCTTCATTTTGACCGTGATAATTACCTGGCCGGCGAATCAGCCTGGTTCAAAGCCTATTTATATTCCGATTTTCAACCAGATACTATAAGCACCACCTTGTACGTGGACCTGCTGAGAGATTCTGTAACAGTATTATCCCGGCTTGTGTTACCTGTTTATTTGGGCTGCAGTAATGGACAGTTTGATTTGCCCGATACACTGACCAGTGGTCAATACATTATAAGGGCTTATACAGCTACACAACTGAACCTGCCACCGGGACAAACAACAACTGACGCAGGCTTCGTTTACCTGCAACCCCTGCATGTGTTTGGAAAAAAGGGTGCTGATTACCCACAACCCAGGGAAAGAAGAATACGGGTCGAGTTTTTTCCGGAAGGAGGAAACTTTGTTAGCGGGCTTACCAATTCAGTGGCCTTCAAGATCACGAATGAATACGGATTGCCTGTAAATACAAATGGGTATGTTGAGAACGAAAAAGGGGAAAGAGTGGCAGAACTGAAAAGCTATCATGATGGGATGGGGGTCTTTGATATAATGCCAGAACCCGCCAGCCGGTATTTTGTTAAGTTGGATAAAGAGGTAACAGCAGACAGTTACCCTTTACCCGCACATACTCCTTCGGGTGTAGTATTCCGGATAGTAAAAGATGACCGGGGTAGTTTTTATGAGTTGTTTTCAAAAGCCAGTGTCGAAGGCCGCACTCCTGCCTACATTGTAGGGCAAATACAGCATCATGTGGTATTCCGGAAGGAATTACCAGCAGGTAAAACTGACTGGAGCGGGGTGATAGACACCCGTACCTCTATGTCAGGAGTATTACAGGTTACTGTTTTTGATAAAGAAGATATCCCGATGGCAGAACGGCTTGTGTTTATTGATAATAAAGAATATCTGCAAAGAGCCGCCCTGCATATCGACACATTAAATATAGGCGGAAGGGGAAAAAACCAATTCAGCATTTCCTTTAATGATACTATTAGCGGTAATTTTTCCGTGGCCATTACTGATGCCGATTATGCTATGGAGAATAAAAGCCAGCAAACGATTATCTCCGGACTTTTGCTGACAGCAGATCTGAAAGGCTATATTCATAACCCTGCCTATTATTTCTCCTCTGATGATGATTCGGTAAGGAATGCACTTGACCTGGTAATGATGGTAAATGGATGGCGCAGGTTTAAGTGGTCCACCCTCTCCCAAACTTCTTTTCGTCCGCTGCCTTTCAGAGACAATGGCTACATAACGGTAGCAGGCCGGGTAATGATTCGGGATACCAAAAAACCATTATCTGATTATGAACTGGTGGTGCTGCAAACTTCTGCAGACTCCTTACAGAATAGTTTTGATATGATAACAACCGATAAAGACGGGTATTTCAAAATGGATTCATTGATCTTCTTTGGGGAGACCAAATTTTTTGTAACCGATATAAAAGGGAAAAAAAGCAAATGGCTTGATATTCTCCCTGCCGGTGATTCTTTGCCGAAAGTTTTTTCTCTTCCTCCTGCTGATGAACGGTTCTTTTATAAAAGAAATTACACAACCAGCGGCAATTTCGGTTCCAAACTATCTTTTGATTATGATGCCATAATGGGGGAGAACGGCAAAACACTGGAAGCTGTAAACATAAAGGTAAAAAAGAAGTCCCCATTGCAGGAACTGGAAGAGAAGTATGCAAGCGGGCTGTTTTCCGGGATGTCACAAAAAACAATTGATCTTGTCAATACTAATGAGCGGCTTTATCATCGAAATATATTTGAGTATATACAAGGGCGGGTGGCAGGCATCTCTGTGGTAAAGGATGGGATCGATTATATCTTGTATTACCGGCAAAACTTTTCTATGACCAGCGGAAGGATACCCATGAAGCTGTTCCTGGATGAGATGCAGGTGGATGCATCTATAATAGCCACTATTCCTGCAGACCAGGTGGCCATGCTCAAGGTGTACAGCACATTTGTAGGTGCTGA
>JAEUVL010000475.1 GCA_016786965.1 Chitinophagaceae bacterium | reverse complement strand
ATGAATAATAAGCAATTGGTGTTGGAGATTTATGGAAATATACCCAGTTCTGCATAGCTGGTGCCCACCTTATTGATGGCCACAACATATGCTGCGGTACGCATATCGGGTATTTCAGGGTTTGCTTTCCAGGCATTCATGATCTCGTGGGTGGCAGTGATCATGGTTTCTTCCAGGCCACTATATACCAGGTCCACCTCATCAGGTCCGTGCATGATGAATTCTCTTTCATCATCAGCTACTTTCTTGCCACTCAACTCTTCTATCTGGCCAAGTATATGTGCATTCAGGTTTTCCGTAAATCTCTTTTCCAGGCGTCCGTAGCGAACGTGGCTCAAGTTCTTCAGCCATTCGAAATAGGAAACGGTAACACCTCCGGCATTCAGATACATATCAGGAACTACCAGTATTCCTTTCTTGGCAAATATTTCATCTGCCTCCGGCGTCAGCGGTCCATTGGCAGCTTCTCCTATCATTTTAGCTTTTACTCTTGGTGCATTGTCGCCGTCAATTACATTTTCCAATGCAGCCGGTATAAGTATATCACATTCCATTTCCAGCGCATCACCATTCTTTTCAAAATTGTTAGCCCCGGGAAAATTCAGGATAGAGCCAGTGGCTTTGCGGTGGTTGAACACGGCATCGATATCTAATCCGTCATTGCTCCAAATAGCTCCTTCATATTCAGCAAGGCCCACTACTTTGGCACCCGCATCCTGGAAGAATTTTGCAGAGTGATATCCCACATTTCCCAATCCCTGCACCACTACTCTTTTACCTTCCACACCTACAGTCATTCCGAGCCTCTTCATCACATCTTCCATATTACACACTTCCCGAAGGCCAAAGAAGACGCCAAGGCCGGTAGCTTCACGGCGGCCACGAACACCGCCTTGTGTCACGGGTTTTCCGGTTACACAACCAGCGGCATCTATTTCGCCGGGGTGCATAGCGGAGTAGGTATCCAGTATCCAGGCCATTTCTCTTTCGCCGGTCCCATAGTCAGGTGCCGGTACATCAGTACCTGGGCCAATGAAATTTTTCTTGATCAATTCAGCGGTATAGCGGCGGGTGATCTTTTCCAGTTCCCAGGCAGAGTATTTTTTGGGGTTGATCTTAATACCACCTTTACCACCACCGAACGGAACGTTTACGATAGCGCATTTATAGGTCATCAGGGCGGCGAGGGCCATCACCTCATCCTGGTTTACCTCAGCGGCAAAACGGATACCGCCTTTGCAGGGTGTTTTATGATGAGAATGCTGTACACGGTACGCTTCAATTACTTCAATACTTCCATCATCTCTTTTTAGCGGGAAACGGATCTGGTAAACGGCATTACATTCCCTGATCTGTCCCAGGATACCGGTGTCCCATTTGGTGTACTTGGCTGCCTTGTCGAAACTTTTTTCTACGGCGCCAAAAAAACTGTAATGTTGATCTGACATGAGTTAGGTTTTATGTTTTAGCAATCGTTGATTCAATAGTCAATGGCATCTGTTCCCCTTATCCCTCTTTCTCCAGTTTCGTCATCTTTCTGTCCAGCCGCCACACATACAGAATGAGTCCGATAAGGATGGTAAGCACAACGGCCACCACCACATAGATACGTCCGTTGCTGCGCATGGTATCAGCCATTTCTGGCTTTTTGTCCTGTGCCATTGCAAATACTGACAACAGGGTGGTAAGCAACAGCAGGGTTATGTAGCGGAGCTTTCTCATTGCATCATCTTTTTTTCTCTCAGTAATGTAAGGCGTATTTTAATAGTGGCGATCCAAACACCCAATAAGGTCCACCCGATGATAGCGGGATAGAATACAATGCGCATACTACTATCCACATCACTGGTATTCAAAGCCGGGTTTCCCTCACGGCCCGGATGCAAACTGTCCATTACTCTCGGCAAGATCCAGATGGAAGGGAACAACATGGCATACGCAAAGATGTTATATACGGAACTGATGCGGGCCCTTTTGTCCATATCATTAATAGAATCCCGCAAAACCATATAGGCAAAGTAAATAAGCAGGGCAATGGCCGCACCGATCAATTTTGGTTCCCTTGCCAGTGCACCGAACGACTGGAAGGCGGGATTATTAGGATCAGCCCAGGTATAGGTCATCCAGATGGCCCCGGTGGCATAGCCTAGTACACCCATTACAATACCCACGGCGGCGTATTGACGGGCATAAATGTCATATTTGAGGTTAAAAGTGCGCAGGTATTTGATGGAATTGACCACAGATACGGTAAAGAGTATCATCATCGAAAACCACATGCACACATGAAAATAGAGATTGCGTATCGTTTCTTCCAGTGCCAGCAGGCGTGGCACTTCCATTAAAAACCCTCCCACGACAGTGTAAATAAGCAAGCCAATGCTCGCTATTTTCCACCAGGACTTATGCATATAGTTTTTTGCTTCGGTCATCGGGTAGCCATAAAGAAATATGGCCTGTTAATGTGAGGGCAAAAATAAGGGGAAAAAAGAATATCGAACAGATGAACACGGAAATGTGAAGCGGTTCGGTCAGTTACAGTGTTTGTGTTCTTTACACACTTGCAAAAAAAAATGATATCACTGGAATATTTTCAAGAATACAGGCGGCCAGTTTGAAATTATCCAGTTATTAATGTCTTATAATATTATTCAGATAGCGGTTTGCGAATGAAAGAATACCTCGGGGCCATGATTAAAAAATGAAAATATCATGCTTCGCATTTGTTGTACTTCTTTTGCTGTTTTAACCCTGAATGAGTTCTTTTCTCTTCAATCCTTCCAGAGGTAGGGGAAAAGGATCACTGCCAGCAATACCACCATCAGGTCTAATGCAATTAATAATAACACCGTACCTATAGGTATTGTAAGCAGGGGCGCAAAAGCGGCATTGGATAGCCGCATTAGTAATAATAACTGGGGTATAATGATGGGAAATCCGAGTACGGCCATAATAGCAGCGTTTTGCTGCGCTTTTGCCGCAATGGCCGCCAGGAAGGTAAACACCAGGCTCAGGCTCCAGCCACCTAATAATACCAACCCGATGAACTGACCCGCTTTTTGCATCGGGTTGCCAAGAAACAGGCTGAAGAGAAACAGGCTGAGCAAACTCATAGCCAGCATCAGCAGGGAGTTGAATAAGAGCTTAGATAATACAAAATTACCCGGACTGGCAATAGAATAGAAATACAGCATCCGCCCTTTGCTTTCCTGCAGGAAACTTTTGGCAACTGCATTGATACAGATGAATAACTGGATGACCCAGAACAGGCCGTTCCACACTTTTGCTTCCGGTTCCTCTATGGCCATAAACAATACAAAGATGGTGGCACCGATATACAACAGAATACCATAGAAGCTATACTGCTGCCTTACTTCCAGCAGCAGGTCTTTTTTAAAAAGAGTGATTATTTGTCGGAAGGAATTGATAAAATATTATTTCCGGCGAAAATACTGATTAATGGTAGTTTATGTCTGCCCTTATTATTCTAATTTGCAATCCAAATTGATATAAAATGAAAAGAATTGCTGTTTTCGCTGCCATAGTAATGGCCTTCTTTGTGATGCTTGGTGTACAGTCCTGCCAGTCCACAAAGTCTGCCACTACCTCCAAAATGCTGAAATTTAATTTTGAAAAAGGGAAGGGGTATGACTACGAAATGATCATTAACCTGGACCAGGAAGTAATGGGCCAACCCATGCAAATTGATATGACCAGCTATTATTCTATGGACGTAACAGGCGATGATGGCAATACCAAGACTATTACGACCACTTATGACCGGTTTAAAATGAAAATGCTGGTGTCTGGTGTTAATATAGAGGTAGATTCTGATGAACCCATCAAAGCGGACGATGCAGATGATAAAAGTATGTCTGCGCAATTAAGCAAAGTGACCGGTCTGCTGGGTGCCATTAAAGGCCGCCAATTTGTGATGAAGGTAAATGCGGAAGGGAAAGTGGAAGAAGTGTCAGGTTTTGAAGGTATGGCAGAGGCGATCGCTGATTCCTTGCAACTGAACGAGAAGGAAAGAGCAAAGATGATGTCCGGGTTCAATCAGCAATTCAATGAAAAAGAAATGAAGGGCCAGTTTGAAAGGGTACTGTATATTTTCCCCAATAAAGAAGTAAAAGTGGGTGATAGCTGGGAAAAGACGACTTCGGCCGGTAAGCAAATGGGTGGGGGTACCTACACTTCTACCTATACGGTAAAAGACATAGAAGGAGAAATGGTGACACTGGAAGAAAAAAGTAAAATAAATGCTGCAAGCGGAGATGGCGTAAGCGGAAATATAAGTGGCATCTTGACTGTGGACAGTAAAACGGGCCTGGTGGTAGATGCGGACCAGGAAATGTCTCTAAAGACCAAAGCTGAGGGTATGGAGATTGAAATAAAAGGGAAAATGAAGGTAAAAGGAAAGGCGAGGCAGTAGAACGAAACTCAATAGTTATTAGATAGTCTGC
>JAEUVL010000460.1 GCA_016786965.1 Chitinophagaceae bacterium | reverse complement strand
CCCCTTCTTTTTATCCTTTTTTAGTTTCAGGTTGATCGTTTTTTCATAGTTACCATCTTCAAAGCCTGTGAGTTGTGCCTGGTCGCTTTGTTTGTCATACACCTGCACTTTATCAACAGCATCTGCAGGTAAATTCTTAGTAGCTACTTTGGGGTCATTACCAAAAAATTCTTTCCCATCCACCAACACCTTGGTTACTTTTTCTCCCTGTGCTTTTATAGTACCGTCTTTTTCTACTTTTACCCCGGGCAGTTTTTTTAGCAGCTGTTCTACACTGGCATTAGGTGGTGTTTTGAATGAACCGGCATTATATTGTATGGTATCGTTTATCAAAGTAATGGGTGGAGCTTCTGCAGAGAGCACTACCTCCTCCAGTACTTTCGTTTTATCACTCAGGGCCAGGTTTCCCAATTCTGCATTCTTATTTATATCATTGATAGTAAAGTATTTATTGCTGTTGTGATAATTCACATGACTGATCATAAGCCGGTAATCACCATTGGCGAGGCCTTTTAATTCAAAGCGACCTTCATTGCTGGTCATCGTGAAGGTGACGAGTGAAGAGTCCTTTCGTTCGAGCACTGTCACTGTGGCGCCCGCCACCGGTTGTTTGCTAATGGTGTCAAAAGCAATTCCTTTAACAGTACCATTTTTTTGCGCCAGCAATGTTATAGAAATACTGATCGATAATAAAATCAGGAAGATTTTTCTCATAGCTCATTCATTTCGGCTACGAAAGTATTCTTAGCAAAGCGGAATATGGGTTAAAAGGGCTTTGTTTAATGTTAATCAAGGTTAAAGAATATGGTATATTCTCAACCAACAGGTCGCCGTTTTGTAGTTTAGGAATGGAAGCCCCTATTTTGAAAAACATCCATACTTCATCGTTCCGTATCCTTTGCTGCCTGTTCATTACTCCTCTTTCGTAGCCCCTCTTTCATCATCCTCCCGGTCCTTGTCGTACACCAATACTTTTACTTTCCAGTCCATTGGTGCATAGTATTGCAGGGCTACTTCTACCCTGATCTTCTTTACTGCATCATTCTCTGGGTCAAACGAGAATACAACAGAGGTGAATTTTATCGATTCTGCGGGTATTTCATATTTCCCCTTCAGATGAAAATTCTTTGCCTCGCCTACGTTCACCGAAAGATTATTGAGTTGATTAAATAGTGACTTAAATTTTTGCTTGGCCTTCTCAAAATTTTCAGTGGTCAGCATCACCGCTTCCCAACTGCATACTTCTTTTTTAGCAGAGTAGCGGGTAATTACAGCTTCTTCAGCACCGTTCACCTTAAAGTTGCATTCATAGTCGGTAGATTGCGCATTCTCCGTTATCACTTCTCCCATAAGATTAATGAACCGGTTTGGGTAATCTTCAATTACTTTTTTTACGTCGGCGGCCACTCCATTTATGGATGGTAGTTTTAACTGGGCGTGAGTAAGATTAAAAATAAAGGCGGAAATAGTAATCAGCACAAGTGATTTTACGGATTTCGTCATCTGCATTGGATTTAACGGGTTAATAACAGGGCTCAATATTATTACTTTTTACTTTTATTACATACTTTTAATAGGATTCTATTCGTTAACCCTGTATAAATTAATAACACTATGAAAAGCAAAGGGCTCACCCACCACCATGAAGAAGCGAAGATCTACCGCCATTATTACAAACCATCTTTGAACTTTTTCCGTTTGTTGAAGTCTGTACTGGCTGTTTTTATTTCAGGTTCGTCTCCGGCAGCTACTGCCTACCAGCGAAGAAAATAAGGATACCATCACTTTCCTTTTAATAGGCATTGACTTATGACCATTTAAGCGATTTTTTGCAATTGTTTATACTTACTATCCCCTAACACATAAAGAAAGGTCCCTTCTGCCTGCGGCAAAAAGGGACCTTCTGTTTTCTGTCGTTCAGTATAGCCTTAATACATCCTTATATTTCGCATATTCCTTTCCATGAAGCGTGGCATACCGGGCATGCCCTGTTGGCCTTTCCCGCCCATCTTATTCAGATTGAACAGGAAGCTTACCATGAAATAACGTTTCAACACTACACTGCTCACATCTTCAAAATAGTTATCTCCGGTATTGCGGGTGATGCTCTGGTTCTGATTCAGGATATCGTTTACTGATAATTTCACTTCGGCATTTTTCTTTTTGAAAACCTGCTTGCTGATACTGGCATTCCAAAGGGGTATGCTTTGATTAAACCCGTTGGCACGACCGGAGTTTACATAATAATCAAAATCGGTGCTGAGAATGATCGATGGCTTTTTAAAAGTATAAGATACATCTGCAGAGTATGTTTGAGAAAGGTAATTTTCATTTTGTGTTGTGTTCACAGAATATTTGATCGTATTATAAGAAACGCTTCCGTTAAAAGAGATATCCCATTTCTCTTTCAGGCTAAAGTTGGCACCGGCAGTTTGTGTCAGCGTCATGGTATTGCCGATATTCTTTTGCTTGTATAGCTCACTTACATCCCGGTTGAACACTCCCACTGTTGTGAAGTTGAGGCTTGAGCCTTTCAGCTTAGGGTTTTTGAAAGGTATCCCTACAGTAAAAAAGGCTGTAGTGGTATAAGCGCCATCCAAATTCACTGGCTTGGCCAATTGCACCCTGCTGTTAATTGTGTCAATACTGTTTACAATTTTATTCTGTGTAGTGCTGAAGCTGATGTTAGCAGCAATGAATTTAAACGTAAGAATATTGAATGAGTTATAGCCTAAGTTAAAATTATGAGTGAACTCCTGGTTCAGTTCAGGATTACCCGTTTTTACATAAAGCGGATTGGAGAAATCGAGGACATTTTGTAATTGTGATACTGAAGGTTGATTAGTTCGTCCGCGGTAGTTAATGCGTATACCTTTTGTTCTGCTGGGCGTCCAGTTAAAGCTGGCCTGCGGAAAAAAGTTGGTATAGCTCTGTTGCGACACCGAATCTTTACCAGTCATTGCCTGGTAGCTATCGCTGGTCAATGTGGCCCGCTGCACTCCTATTCCTAACTGATAGTTATATTTTTTTTCCTGCACACGGAAATTAGTTCCAAAACGATTGGCGAGGAAAGTGTTTTCAAAGCTATTGGTCAGCAGCAGGTTGGCCAGGTCATATTTGCCGGTGCCGATATTATAATTAAACGTTTTTCGGTCAGAAGTACTGGCGTTGTTAGTGTAAGCATAATTAAATTCAAGCACTTTGTTCTTACCTATTGGTTCTGTATAGGAAAGGCTTACCACATTATTACGGGTATTGGTCTCTTGCAGGTTTTGCTGATTCTGATTGCTTGATCCTGATATGGTGCCATCTGGTTTAAAGAAACTAAGCGGGGCAATACTGTATCCTTCACTTTCGCTTTCCCCATAGGTATTGGACCAACCAAGGGTAATGGTTCGCCCGGCTTTCCCGAATTTTTTCCTGAAAAGAAAATTATTGTTCAGGTTCAGACCATCTCTTTCATTGGTATAGGTCGATTTGCTTGTAAGTGCAAGGTATTGCTGCAATGGTGTTTGAGAAATAGTAGAAGAGCTGTCATCACTGTAGTTCTCTGAATGCTGCAGTGTAAGGCTTGGAGTGTATAGTATCGAATGCATGGAGTCGATCTGGTATTCAAATCGTACATTGAAACGATGGTTTTGATTCTTGTTGTTTGAAAAGCTGCTTTTTGTCATTAACGCAACAGAATCAGAGGGGAAAAAAGTTTGACGAAATGTATTTTGGTCCTGCTCTGTATTGGCATCAGACAGGAAATAACTGCCGCTCACTTTTACTTTAGTTCCGAATTCATTGTTGAAATTCAACCCGGCGGAAAGCGACCTGGTTATACCCGTTGATCCGGAGCCGATCCCAAACATGCCGGCTCCGCCGCCACCGCGGGTAGAAGCCATTTGCATACCTCCCATACCACCACCGCCTCCTCCAAAACTTCCGCCACCGCCGGAGTTGCCACCACCGCTCATGGCGCTAAACCCTCCCATGGAGCTAATGATGTCTGAAAAAGAGAATCCTTGTTTGTTGATATTGTTCGCATTGAACAAGACGGATATCCGCTGGTTGCCGTTGAATTTGTTGAAGCTTAGGTTTCCTTCATAGCGGCCCTGGTCACCACCAGCAGCCAACGCTCTACCAAATACGCCTTTATTCCTGTCTTTTTTCAGCTTGATATTAACTGCTTTCGTTTTGCTGCCATCGTCGATCTTGGTAAACTTGGCCTGCTCACTCATATCATCAAATACCTGTACACTTTCTACCATATCGGCCGTAAGGTTTTTGGTAGCCAATTTGGGATCATTCCCGAAGAATTCTTTACCATCCACATACACTTTTTGCACGGTTTCGCCCTGTGCAGTTATATTGCCGCTTCTGTCCACCTGCATTCCTGGTATTTTTTTCAGCAGGTCTTCTACTGTAGCATTCGGTTTTGTTTTGAAGGCATCTGCCCGGAATTGTACGGTATCATTCTTTATTATTACTGGCGCATCGTTAGTTACTACCACGCCTTCAAGTGTTTTAATGGCTTTTGCCAATTGCACATTTCCCAGGTCAATATTTTTATCAGTAGCAGTAACGGCAAAAGACTTGTTAACTGTTTCAAACCCAAGATGAGTGATTACCAATTGATAGCTGCCCTGTTCGAGTCCCTTTATTTCAAAAACACCTTGTTTGTTCGACAGGGTAAAGGTGGTGAGGGAAGAGTCCTTTGTATTCAGCACTGAGACCGTAGCTTCAGAAACAGCCTGACGGGCCGTAGTGTCTGTAAGCTTTCCTTTTACTGAGCCGTCAGCTTTCTGGGCTTGGGCGGATGTTACTAAGGCCAAAAAAAAGAAGGATAAGGTAAAAATCTGCTTCATACTCAATATTATAAGTGTACGAAAATAGACGTAACCGGAGTGATTTACCTTCGACAGGGGGCAATTTTTTGCTAAAAACCCGATGAAATGGCTGATTGGGCAGATGAATGATGCCTCTCTGGCAAAAAGCTGGAAACTATGGCTGGATTCTTTATCCCAAGCCAGATTCTTTTTTGCCTTATTTCAATGTGCGCATTGTATTTTCTTAACTGAACAGATATTCCACATCCTCCCTTGTCAATGCCTTTACAAAAGAAGCATCATCGGATATTATGTCTTTGGCCAGAGCCCGTTTCTTTTCCTGAAGTTGCAGTATTTTATCTTCAATCGTGTCTTTACAGATCATCCGGTAGGCAAATATATTCTTGGTTTGGCCGATACGATGCGTACGGTCTATGGCCTGTTGTTCCACCGCAGGGTTCCACCAGGGATCCACAATGTACACATAGTCTGCTGCGGTTAAGTTAAGGCCCACGCCTCCTGCTTTGAGTGAGATGAGGAACACTCGTACTTCATCACTGTTTTGAAAACTTTGTATTGCCTTCTCCCTGTCCGGCGCCGAGGTGCTACCGTCAAAGTACTCGTACTTCACACCCAGTTCATCCAGCTTTGCTTTTATTAAAGCCAGCATCCCCAGGAATTGAGAGAATATTAGTGCTTTGTGATCGCCGATATTTTCCGTTATTTCTCTTGCCAGTTCATCCAGTTTGATGGAATGGTTCTCAAATTTTTCCTGTTCGTTTAGTATAGCTGGCGAGTCACAGATCTGCCGGAGTTTCATCAATCCCTGTAAAATGGTCAGTTGTGACTTCTGAATGCCCTGCGTTTCTATGGTACCAAGTATCTGATTACGGAAATCATTTCTATAGGCATCATATATATTGCGCTGCTCTTCTTCCATTTCACAAAACAGGATCATCTCCTGTTTCTCAGGAAGGTCTTTCGCCACCTGCTCCTTCGTTCTTCTTAGTATGAAAGGATAGAGTATT
>JAEUVL010000448.1 GCA_016786965.1 Chitinophagaceae bacterium | reverse complement strand
TTTCTATAAGATAAGGGAGGGCTGTTGTTCGGACATGCTTAGATGTTAAAAAGGCATGGCTAAGTGCTAAAGCGGCCTACTCAGAGGGGTTTTGGATCTGTTCAGATGCCTGATTTGGGGCAAAAGGGGTGTTCTTTCGTTGAGTATTTTAATTCCGGTTCGTGGAGAGGCGGAAGGGTATTTAGTTTATTGCTGATGCTGACCAAGGTGAAAAGCGTATCTTGACAGGGCCACAACATGTTACCTCTAAAACTTTATCAATGAAAAAAATGATCATCATCGCTGCTATTTGTTTTCAGCCCCTGTATTTGCTTGCCCAAACGGCTGAAGATTCGCTCAGGATACTGGAGCAACAGGAAGTGCAGGCCATACTGGCTAAGGACACGGCCACTCTTTTGGAACTATGGGACAAAGAATACACCGTTAACTCTCCTGATAATGTGATCTATTTTGCCGGCAAAACCACCCTGGACAGACCAGTGCTGAAACGCAACCGAACCACTTTCGTCCGGGTGATCGAGCATATTACTATCAAAGGAAACTTTGCGTTTTGCATGGGGAATGAAACTGTCGTGCCTGCGGGTGATTCGCCGCAGACTGGTGAAGTAGTGAAGCGACGGTTTACCAATATCTGGGAAAAGCAGGCCACCGGGTGGAAACTGGTGGGCCGTCATGCTAATATAATATGCCGGTAAAAGGGGCCGTACACAGCTATGGTGTGATGCTTTTTTGGGAGAGACCAATAGAATGGAAAACTATTTGTGTGGCTTCCGGATGAAGCAGCCTCTTAAAATTCAACTTCTATTCTTTTAAACGAAGTGTTCTTTACCCTGATGATCTTTAACCAGTTCAGCAACCGGATGATAAGATATACCGGATCTATTTCATGCCATCTTACTCCTCCGAAGTTAATACTGGATGGGTACTTGTGGTGGTTGTTATGATATGATTCGCCCAGCATGAGTATATCGACCGGTAGCAAATTCTTTGAAGTGTTGTTCATTTTAAAATTGGTATACCCATATTTATGTGCAAACCAGTTTACAATTGTGCCATGAACAGGGCCCATTAAAATATGAACAGGAATCAGCAGGTACATCCACCAGGCTGTTGCAAAATAAATATAATAGCCAATGTAAATGAGTGTCCAGAGTATG
>JAEUVL010001077.1 GCA_016786965.1 Chitinophagaceae bacterium | reverse complement strand
CATTCAGGAAGGATGATGGAAAGCATGAGTGATATGGTATGGGCCATCAACCCGGTGAATGACAACTTCGAGAAAGTGATACTTCGTATGAAAGAGTTTGCAGCAGAAATACTGGAGCCAGCCCGGATCAATTATTATTTTACAGAAGAAGGTTTACTGGAAAACACTTATCTGAACCTGGAGCAGCGGAAAGATATTTATATGATATTCAAAGAAGCCGTGAATAATATAGTGAAGTACAGTGGTGCTACAGAAGTAAATATCTTACTTCGACGGACTGATCATATACTTAAAATGATGATCACTGATAATGGGAACGGATTTGACACCCTGCGGGTAAACTCTGGTAATGGTTTGAAGAATATGCGCAGCCGTTCTGAGGAAATGGGGGCAACGATACGGGTAGAATCATTGCCAAACACGGGAACTTCCATTTCATTGGAATTGCCTGTACCCTGATTGGGGTATGGCCTGCATCAAAAAATAACCCTAAGTTGCAAGGGCAAGCCGCCAACTAAACGAACCCTTATGCCAGTAACAATTATTATATATGAAGACAATGCCCATTTGCGGGAAAGTCTTAGCAGCCTGCTATCACTTACGGGTGATTATGTAGTCATTGCCAGCTACCCGGACTGCATGCAGGTAACAGAACAATTAACAGAGAAAAAGCCAGATGTGGTACTGATGGATATCGATATGCCGGGGATCAATGGTATAGAGGCCGTTAAAAAGATAAGATCGTTTGATAAGCAGGTACAGATAATCATGCTTACGGTATTTGATGATAATGTGCATGTGTTTGAAGCTATGTATGCAGGTGCCAATGGATATCTGCTGAAGAAATATGTGTCAGACAAACTCATCCATGCCATCCGGGAAGTGCTGGATGGCGGGGCTCCTATGAGTCCTTCTATAGCCAGAATGGTGATTACCAATATGCAGCAACCATTACAACCAGTGGCAGAAAATGATTACCAGCTTACGGCCCGTGAAAAGGAAACGCTGCAACTGTTATCGAAAGGCAATAGTTTCAAAATGATCGCTGCGGAGCTTGGAATCAGTATCGATACGGTCCGTACTCATATCAAGCGTATCTATGATAAGCTTCATGTTCGTTCACAAATAGAAGCGGTGAGTAAGGCCATTAATGAAAAGCTTGTATAAATTCACCCTATTTCGCTATTGGGAAATGGCTGTTTAGTATCAACTTTGTTTAAAATTAATATACTTGATCAGAGTAGTAGTTTTCGAAGACAACAAGCACCTGCGGGAAACTTTTGAGCTCCTGCTGAACAATGCCGAAGGGTTTACCTGTGCAGGGGCTTATCCCGATTGCCGTCAGTTGATTACAAACCTGGAGTTATCGCCCTGTGACGTTGTACTGATGGATATTGAAATGCCCGGAATTAACGGGATCGAGGCGACCAAAATCATAAAACAGAATTTTCCCGGTATCAATACACTTATACAAACAGTTTTTGCAGATGATGAATATATTTTCAAGGCAATCTGTGCCGGGGCATCAGGTTATATTTTGAAATCTACCACACCGGATGGCTACCTGGAAGCTATCAGAGATGTAGAATCTGGCGGTTCCCC
>JAEUVL010000433.1 GCA_016786965.1 Chitinophagaceae bacterium | reverse complement strand
GCAAAGGTAATTAAATAGCACCATACTACTTCGCCGGAGCTATGTAGCACAACTTTGACAGGCAATGACTGTACCGGGTTGCACAATCTTATCTTTTCTTAACAACCTGCTAACGCCTTAGCCCAAAGCATCAAGATGTTGCTGCAATTCCATTTCAGTCTTTATTAATACATCCCTGGCCTTACTGCCTTGGTTAGGGCCCACGATACCGGCAGATTCCAACTGGTCCATTAAGCGTCCGGCCCTGTTGTACCCCAGTTTCATGCGTCGTTGTAGTAAAGAGGTAGAGCCGATCTGGTTTTGAACGATCAGCCTGGCTGCATCTTCAAATAGAGAATCACGGTCAGACAAGTCAAAATCCTTTCCTTCCAGCTCTTTTTCATCCACATATTCGGGCAACAGGAATGCCTGGGGGTAGCCCCGCTGGTCGCCAATGAATTCAACTATTTGTTCTACTTCGGGAGTATCTACAAAGGCACATTGAAGACGGGTCACTTCGCCATTATGTGAAATAAGCATATCCCCTTTCCCTATCAGTTGCTCAGCACCTCCGGTATCCAAAATGGTCCTTGAGTCGATCTTAGAAGAGACTTTAAAGCCGATCCTGGCAGGAAAGTTCGCTTTGATCGTACCTGTGATAATATTAACAGACGGACGCTGTGTGGCGATGATCAAATGGATACCGATCGCCCTGGCTAATTGTGCTAACCGGGCAATGGGCATTTCCACTTCTTTGCCCGCCGTCATAATCAGGTCAGCAAACTCATCTATCACCAGCACAATAAATGGCAGGTACTGGTGACCTTTCTGCGGATTCAGTTTTCGTTTTATGAACTTGTCGTTGTATTCTTTGATGTTCCTGGCGCCGGCCTCTTTCAGCAAGTCGTACCGGTTATCCATTTCAATACACAGGGCGTTGAGTGTGTGCACTACTTTCTTGGTATCGGTAATGATAGCATCCTCCTCTCCGGGCAGTTTGGCCAGGAAATGCTTTTCTATCTGCCGGTAAATACTCAACTCCACTTTCTTTGGATCGATCAATACAAACTTCATCTGCGATGGATGCTTTTTGTACAATAAGGACACAAGAATGGCATTCAATCCAACAGATTTACCCTGCCCGGTAGCACCCGCCATCAGCAGGTGGGGCATACTGGCAAGATCTACGATAAAATTCTCGTTGTCAATTTTTTTTCCAATAGCAATGGGCAGGCTGAAATTATTGTTCTGAAATTTATCAGAAGCTAATAAAGTTTTCATGCTTACCACGGTCTTACGCACATTTGGCACCTCAATACCAATTGTTCCTTTTCCGGGTATGGGTGCAATGATACGGATGCCCAATGCTGCAAGACTCAGCGCTATATCATCTTCCAGGTTTTTGATCTTCGATATACGAACGCCGGGTGCTGGTACAATTTCATATAAAGTAACTGTAGGACCTACTGTTGCACTGATCTTTTGAATTTCAATAGAATAGTTTCGAAGCGTGGCAATGATCTGGTTCTTATTATTCTCCAGTTCATTTGTATCCTGGATTATCTTTTCACTGCCATGTGTTTCCAGCAGGTTCAGAGTAGGGTATTTATAATCCCGCAGGTCAAGGGTGGGTTCATAAGGTGGCAGATTTTCCACAGCCGACAATTCTTCCTCCTCCACTTCCTTTTCAGGCACAGCTTTGATCTCCAGCTCCAATGGCTCTTCAGTTCTCTTTGCTACCGGCTTAACGGGTGGAATGTATTCTTCCTCAACTATTTTGATCGGCTCCTCTTCAACATCAAACTCATGTGTATGCAATATCTCGTTCACAATCTCTTTTTCCGGAGTGGTTTGCTGCTGTTCAATTTTCTCCACCACCTCTTCCGCTGTTTCTTCTTTCTCAATAATTTTAAAATCATGCAAAGGCATTTCCTCGTGGTCAGGAAAATTGATAACAATGCCATCTGCCGTTTTTAACGAGTTGCCCGTTTGCCCTGTAACTTGTTTGTCGGCATAGAGATCATTGAGAGTCGTAGCAGTCTGAGGTACCACTGGTGAAAGGACCGGTTCTTCGGTCGGCGCTTCTTCTTCAGCTATATCCGCCACTTTCTTGGCCGGGAAATTAAATGCGGGGTTGAACTGCCAGATAAAATATCCCAAGGCGAGTAATAGCAAAACTGCTGCTGTGCCAATCGTTCCCAATGCCCCGGTAAGCTGGCGGTTTATCATATCTCCCACTCCACCACCAAATGGAAAAGCGCTTTTGGCAAATAAGAAAGAAAGCGATACTGACAGCACGAGCAATCCTACCGTAACATATTTCAAGTTTCTCCAGATGGAGAAAACCCTGCGGCGGAACAATAAGTTTACTCCCACTACGAAGAAGAAAGTGCATACAAGGAAAGCGGCAATACCAAAAGCCTTGAAAATAAAAAAATGGGACAGCACTGCCCCAAAGCGGCCGAGCAAATTGGCAACCGGCTTGTCATTATCCAGCAAGGCACCAAAACCTTGTTGGGCAATAGCCTGGTCTTCTTTCCAGGTAAACAGGTAAGAGGCAAATGATATAAAGAGAAATATGGAAATGAGTAATGAAACTGCCCCCACGATCTTCCAGGTCCGTTCATCGCGGGCAATAGCTTTCAGGTCGATCTTTTCTTCCTTTTCCGCCCGGAAAGGCGTGACATCGGACTTGGCAGGTTTCTTCTCAGGACTTTTCTTAGTGTTCTTTTTCAGCTTATTAGCCATGGCAGCAAAGATACTATTTCGGCCCTTTCCGGGTAAAATTTACCGCAAAGTGGTAGGTTGAAAGCTGGGGCAAGCGAATTTGAAGTACTACATTTGAATGACAAGTAAAGCTCCTGCATGAAAAGGCTGAACCTCCTGCATTTTTTTATTGTATTTGCTGCCTTTGTTTCGGTGCCAGTGGGTGGTCTAAAAGCGCAGGACAGCCTGTCAGCCAACTACACCGATATAAGTAAGGTGATCTTTGTAAAACCGATGAGCAAATTTGTTAAATCCTGTATTATCAGGAGAACTGACAATATTGAATCAATTTTCAGTCAACTTAAGTTTAAAGATGGCACCACTTACCCGGGCGTGATACCTACCAAAATGGTAACCAGTAAAGTGGTTCTGAGATTCGATGTGAATAATTCCGCCGATACTGCACATATGATCAGTTTTTTTCCGGGATTTTATTACAATCATATCCAACTTTATTTCCTCGAGGGAAATGGGCTGAAAAAAATACCCCAAATGTTACCGGACAATCCCGATAGCATAGGTTTCAGGCTCTTTTCGCTGGGGGCAAATGATTCAGCCACAATCATAGCGGAGCTAACCCCAATAAAAACGTATATCAATTCGATCCGCCCCCGCCTGATCAATGCTTCACAAACAGGCATTTTTATCTCATCTCTTCGAAGTGACCATAATAAGATACAGTTAGTGACCTATGTTTTCTGCGGCTTATTGCTGATGATGATCTTATTTTCGTTAGCCAATTTTTTACAGGGGGCCAACAGGGAGTTCTTTTATTACTCCGGTTATGCTTTTTTGATGGGGGGAATGTTGTTTACTAAAGCCTTGCTGGATTATCACGCCAGTTATGTCAGTTTTTTTATTGAAAGCTATCTCGATTTCATCATGCAGTGCCTGGGTATCATGTTCTACATGATATTTATGCAGAAATTCCTTGAAACAAAACAGAAGCATCCTTTCCTGTATAAACTTTATAATGTTGGTATACTGCTGCTTGCCCTGGCCATGCTGACGTTCACTTTTCTTCATTATTTCACAGATAATTTCAGCCTTCAAAACATGGTGGAAAATGCCACCAAGGTATTATTGCTGCTGATGGTGGTGATATTTCTTATGTATAGCATGCGGCACTGGAAAGATAAATTACTCCGGTATCTCTTCTGGGGCAACCTGCTGCTGTTCTTTTTTTCATTGATCTCGCAGATAGCAGTAATGCAGCAATCTTTTTTCAAAAACCTGCCCGGCATACTCAGCTCGGCCCTGTTCTACTATGAAATGGGATTGTTCCTGGAACTGGTGCTGTTTCTTATGGGATTAAACTATAAGAACCGCCGCAGACTTATTGCCCAAACAAAAGAAAGAGAGGCGCTGAAAGCACAAAACCAATTGCAGGAAATTGAAAAAGAACTGGCTGTATTGAAAGCACAACAGCAGGAAAGAGAACGCATTTCTGCCGATATGCATGATGAACTGGGTGCAGGCATGACAGCCATCCGTCTCATGAGTGAGATTGCCCGAAACAAGATGAAGGAAAATACACCAGTGGAAATAGACAGGATATCCTCCTCCGCTAATGAAGTATTGAATAAAATGAATGCCATCATCTGGAGTATGAACAGTGGTAATGACACCGTAGACAACCTGGCCTCTTATATCCGCTCTTATGCCTATGAATATTTTGAAAACACTCCTATTGATTGTAAGGTGATAACCCCTGAACATATCCCCTCTAAAGAACTGGGTGGTGACAAGCGCCGGAATATTTTCTTATGTGTAAAAGAAAGTCTGAATAATGCCCTGAAACATTCGAAAGCCTCAGTACTAACGATAACTATTGAAACCAACGACAAACTGAAAATAATCATTCATGATAATGGTCCGGGTATTGATCTACAGAAACTCCGGCAGTTTGGCAACGGGCTTAAAAACATCACCCGCAGAATGGAAAGTATTGGTGGCAGTTTCACTATTGAAAATAAGAACGGAACCATTACCACACTGGAGTTGCCGCTCTGATCACTTTTTTTTCAATACTGCCAGCAATAGCAATAACCAACCCGCTATAAAGAAAATACCGCCTAGCGGAGTAATGGGGCCAGCAAACTTAACGGCCTTGGTGCCCTGTATCTTAAAGAAGGTAAGCAGGTATAAAGAACCGGAAAAAAGAAAGATACCGGCAATGAAACAATCAGCAGCCCATTTTAAAAAGCGGCCTTGCATTTGGCCGTACAATATCCCAACAGCAATTAGGGCCAGCGCATGGTACATCTGGTATTGTACGCCTGTTTGATACCCATGTAGTATTTTCTCATCACTGGTGATCTTTTCCAGCCCATGAGCACCGAACGCACCTAATGCTACAGCCAATCCGCCAAATATGGCAGCGGCAATAAGAGATTTTTTATGCATGAAATATTTTGTCAATTAAGCGTTGTAGTTCTACCGGAGTTTCATCCACCGTGAGCCGAGCTTGCTCGTAATAAATTCGGCGATCAGAAAATTTCTTACTAATAAATCCTTTCAGTTGTTCGTCTGATAATTCTTTTATCAGCGGTCTTTTGTCCTTTTCTTTTACCAGTCTTTCAAACAAGGTTTCCAGTGGCGCATTGATCCAAACAGTAGTACCCGACTGGTTCATGTATTCTATATTATTGAAATAGCAGGGAGAACCTCCGCCGCAGGCCATAACAAAACTATCGTGGCTTTCCGTAAGTATATGCAGTACTTCTTTTTCCAGCAGGCGAAACTGTTCTTCACCATCTGCTTCAAATATCTCGGGAATGGACATTCCGGCATGCTCCGTTACCTGTTCATCCAGGTCAAAAAAACGCATACCTAGCTTGTCGCTCAGTAAACGGCCCCAGTGTGTTTTGCCGGAGCCCATGAAACCGATCAGGAAGATTTTCATACCCCGGTACTAGTTTTAAAGTTTAGGTTTCTTTATTCCCCTAAAGGGGAGTTTTGGAAATTTTCTTTAATGGAATAGCCAAATATTTTCAAGCTATTCGTAAATGCCGAATAGAATTACTGTAGTACAAGTGTGCGACGCAACAACAGCTGATCAGGGCACTGAAGCTGGTAACATAATCATACTTATTTCTTTAAAGAACTGCTGACATGAGTAATTACTGGCTGACCTAAGTTCCCTTTAAGGACAGGACTATACTACTTAAATGCATTAAATCCTGTCACATCCATGCCGGTGATCAGTAAATGAATATCATGAGTACCTTCATAGGTGATCACACTCTCTAGGTTCATCATGTGCCGCATCACAGGGTACTCCCCGGTGATGCCCATACCACCAAGCATTTGTCTTGCATCCCGGCAGATATTTGTGGCGATTTCGCAGGAATTTCTCTTAGCCATGCTTACCTGTTGTGGTGTGGCCCGTCCCTCACTCATCAATACTCCCAGCCGCCAGTTCAATAATTGAGCTTTGGTTATTTCAGTCACCATCTCTGCAAGTTTCTTTTGCTGCAATTGAAATGCACCAATTGGTTTGCCAAATTGCTCTCTTTCTTTGGAATAACGCAGAGCTGTATCATAACAATCCATCGCTGCACCGATAACGCCCCAGGCAATACCGTACCGGGCTTTTGTCAAACAACCCAGCGGGCCTTTCAATCCTTTTACATTTGGAAAAATATTTTCTTTGGGCACTTTTACATTATCAAATACCAGCTCTCCGGTGGCGGAAGCTCTGAGGCTCCATTTACCATGGGTAGTGGGTGTGCTGAAACCTTCCATACCTCTTTCTACGATCAGGCCATGTATTTCTCCTGATTCGCTCTTAGCCCAAACCACTGCCACTTGTGAGTAAGGCGCATTGCTGATCCACATTTTAGCGCCGTTCAGTATCACATGGTCACCTGCATCTTTGAAGTTGGTAAGCATACTACTGGGGTCGCTGCCATGATTGGGTTCTGTTAATCCAAAACAGCCCAGCCATTCGCCGCTTGCCAGTTTAGGCAGATATTTTTTTCGTTGCTCTTCACTGCCATATTGATAAATAGGAAACATGACCAGAGAACCCTGTACGGAGGCGGTGGAACGAACACCACTATCCCCTCTTTCCAGTTCCTGCATCATCAGGCCATAAGAAATATAATCAAGGCCACCTCCGCCATACTCAACAGGCACAGTGGGACCAAAACAACCAAGATCTCCCAGTTGTTTTACAATATGTTCAGGAAATTCTGCTTTCTGTGCATAGTCTTCGATAATAGGCGAGATTTCTTTTTTTACATACGAACGAACTGACTCACGTATGAGCTTATGTTCTTCAGTAAGTAATTCATCTACTCCGAAATAATCAGGGCTAACAAAGTTATCTGTACGGGCGGCCATCGTTATTGACTGGTTTATATGGTTGATGTAATATTTAGCTGGGGCAAAGGTAACGGATTAGCGAAAAAGGGAGATATTTGGTTTATGAGTAATACAGCAAAAGAAGTGGCGGGAATTCTGTTGGCGCTGTGCGCCGGACTACTGATTGCTATGCTAACACTTTCCCTTTTTCAATTACAAACCGGGGGTGTTTTTCCACCCCTGGAAACTCATGACCGGGAAGCTTATATCCGGCTTTATGACCATTTTCATCCTTTTCATATACAGGATGACATTAAAGGTCTCTGCTTTGGCATTTTTGCAGGCGCATTGATGACAGCCCTCTTGTGCAGGCAGGAGCAAAAAAAATATGTTTTACTAATGCCGGTGTTATTTGTACTGCTTTTATTTGCCTCGTACTGGCCCTTTAAATTACCAAAAGAGTTTATCTCTTTAACCCTACCGGTTTGGGTATTAATTGCCTTAATTGCATACCACCTGGTAAACTTTATTAAAATGCGAAGGGCCCGGGGACGATTGGCAAAATAGCCATTCCATATCCCGGGCCGCCTTTCATCAACCCCTTTTACCCGGTCATCCGCCTATTCCCTGCAAAAAAACAGTATTGAAATAAATTCATGCAACAAATATGCAGGGCCTGCGTATTTATTAAAAAGCCAACTGATTGGAACTTACCGCAGCTGTTTTTAAAGATGAGCTAATAACCCGGTGCAAGCTGGGAGATGTACAGGGATATGAAATGCTATACCAGCAGTATTCTAAAGCCATGTATAATACCAGCCTGCGCATTGTGAATAATACAGCCGATGCTGAAGATGTGTTGCAGGAGTCATTTGTAGCAGCATTTCGGCTGGATAATTTTGACTACAGTTCCACTTTTGGCGCCTGGTTGAAACGTATCGTAGTGAATAAGTCAATCGATATGCTACGTCGCCGAAAAATGGTGTTGGTTGATATTGAAGAAACCTCGCTTCAACACGCCGCTGATACGGTACCAGCAGATGAAGAAAACATACAATTAAAAGTAGAAGAGATCAGAAAAACGATGAAGCAACTTCCGAATGGTTATCGCACAGTGCTCAGCCTGCATTTATTTGAAGGATATGACCATGAAGAGATCGCAGATATTTTACACGTCACCCAATCTACCGTAAGAACACAATACCACAGGGCCAAACAAAAATTATTACAGTTGCTGCAAAAGGGAGGTACAACATGACTGACAAACTAAAACAATTCATAGAGGATCACCGGACAGAGTTTGATACTGAAGAACCAAATTCTCAGTTGTATAAAAAGATTGCCACTGTTGTTCCGCATCAGAAAAAAGCACATTACCTGCTGTCACATAAATGGAAAATAGCAGCTGCGGCAGTGGTTCTGGTGCTGCTGAGCCTGTCAGTTTATATATTGATCAATAGCAAGAACAGATCGCAGGATACAGCATCGATACCGGCGCCGGTGCTAAAAGATGACCTTAATGAAATCACTGACCCGGTATATGCTAAACAGATTTACCAATTTCGTGAACTTATCGGCCTGCAGCAAACTGAACTTAAACAATTGGAAAAAGAATATCCACAGTTGTACCAGCAGTTTGTAACAGACATGAATGAACTGGACAGCTCTTACCAGGCCCTCAAATTAAAATTACCAGCCAATCCTAACCGAGAAATACTGCTGGAAGCCATGATTCAGAATTTACAACTGCAGAGTGAATTACTGAACAGGCAATTATTGATCATTAAAGAAATAAAACAAAACAAAAAAAGTAAAAGCCATGAAACGTCAATTATTTAATACGGTCGTATTCCTGCTCGCCCTGTTTGCCTTTACCAGCCTGAACGCCCAGGAAAAAGAAAAGCATGAAGCTAAATTCAAAAAGACAAAGCCCTTTTCTAAATCTTACCCACTTTCAGGCAATGATAAAGTACGTCTGAATAACCAGTTTGGTGAAATGAAATTGGTGACCTGGGATAAGAACGAGGTCAAAGTGGATGTTACCATAACAGGCCGATCTGATGATGAGCAAAGGGCCCAGGAGATAATAGACCGCATTTCTATTGAAGACAACAAAGAAGGCAGCACCATTAGCTTTATTACGAAATTCGAAGAAAATAAAAATGCAGAAAAAAAGAGAAAAGGTGAATACCATAATGAAGGAATGGAGATCAACTATATGGTGTACCTGCCGGCCGGTAATGCGCTGGAAGCGAGTAACCAGTTTGGCAAAATGGTGATTCCCGATTACCGGGGAGAAGCACAGTTAACAAGTAAGTTTGGCTCGCTTTCGGCGGGAAAGATCAGCAATACGAAAGAAATAAATGTGGAGTTTGGGAAAACAGATATTGCTGAGGTTAGCGGAGGAAGGTTAAGCATCAAATTCTCTGAGGGATCTGTGAACAAACTAAGCGGAAACGTTAAATCGCACCTGGAGTTCTCCCGTGTCAAGATTAATATTGATAATGGTGCAAAATCGCTTGACATCAATAACTCATACTCTACTGTGTACCTTGACCTCGATAAGAGTTTATCTGCGTCATATGATATCACTGCTTCGCATGGCGGGTTTACAAATAAAAGCTCATTTACCATAAAAGCCCAGGAAGAAGACAGTAAATATTACGGCCCCCGTTTCACCAGGCAATATGCCGGAACTTCAGGAAGTGGGACTATCAAAATAAAAGTGCACTCCAGCTTTGGTGAGATCATTGCAGGACATGACATGCAGGTCGATCTCTCCGAAAAAAAGAAATCAAAATCAACCCGAACTATATAAGCCATGAAAAAAGGAGCAGCCGTCGAAAGCTGCTCTTTTCTATTTTAGTGAATAGACAGATACAGTTTCATTTCAGCTTGATACCCGGCTGCTGCCTGTTTTGCCGCTTCAGCAAAATCTTCACCTTCCGAAGCATAAATAATTGCCCGGCTGGCATTTACCAAAATACCACAGTCCTGATTCATCGCCTTCTCAGAAATTTCCTTCAGGCTGCCTCCCTGCGCTCCTACCCCGGGAACGAGATAGAAATGACTCGGGGTTATTTTCCGGATATTAGTAAACGAATCGGCCTGTGTGGCACCGACAACGAACATCAAATTTTCTGGCGTACCCCAGGCTGAAACGGTATTCATTACTTTCTCATACAATAATCCACCACCTGCCTGCTGCAATTCAAAGTCAGCGGCGCCTTTATTAGACGTTAATCCCAATACTATGGCCCATTTACCTGGGTACTGTAAAAATGGTTTGACACTGTCTTCTCCCATATAAGGAGCAACGGTTACTGAATCAAAAGGCAGTGCTTCGAAGAATGCTTTAGCGTACTGGTCAGAAGTATTGCCTATATCACCACGTTTGGCATCAGCAATTTTGAAATGCTGATCACCAATATAATGAGCCGTTTTCTCCATTGCCTCCCAGCCCTTAACCCCCAATGCTTCGTAAAAAGCTGTATTGGTCTTATAAGCCACACACAGGTCTTTGGTTGCATCAATAATGGCTTTGTTGAAAGCGAACACAGGGTCGGGTTCTGCTAGAAGATGTTGTGGGATTTTTGTTATGTCTGTGTCTAAGCCAACACAGAGATATGAGTGTTTCTTTCTGATTTGGTCAATAAGTTGCTGGCGGGTCATGGCAGCGAAGTTAGTAGGTTTATCAGTTTATTGGTTGGCATCCAGTTGCCTAAATGACCTTCCAAGTTTGGAGACTTCCTGTATTCCCTAATAAACAAGTAGACTGATTAACTAATTAACCGCTTTAAAATCATCTTTTCCACTTCCTCGCTATTCCATTTATCCTCAATACCAGGCGTCGCCATTACTTGCTGCATGATAGATTCCTGTTTCTGTCCTCTTAGCAACGCCTCCGAATACCGGATATATGGGCTGAAAGTAACCTGGGAGTAAGCTGGGATCCATTTATCCGGGTACTTTTCATGCAGCCTGGCCTCAATTTTTTTCTGGAGTAAAAATTTGGGATCCGCAGTCTTGTCCCGCATCTCTGTAAAGTTATTAATGGCTAAATTGGCAATAGCATCACCGTCTGGTTTGCGAAGTGCCTGGTATTGCTGTAAAATTGCTTGCCAGTCATCACCATTTTTTTCAATCAGTTCATCAAGAATTCTGCAATCTTCAAATCCGCAGTTCATGCCTTGCCCGAAGAAGGGAACGATAGCATGTGCGGCATCACCGATCAGGGCAAATTTATCCTCCCGTATCCAGGGAAAACATTTTACTGTAACTAAGGAAGACACCGGGTTGTTGAAGAACTGTGTAATATAGTCCGGCATCAGCGGCAAAGCATCAGGAAAAGTCTTTTCGAAGAAATCTTTCACTTTTTCCTCCGTAGTCAGGTTGGAAAAAGAAGCTTCTCCTTCGAACGGAAAAAATAATGTACAGGTAAATGTTTTATCCAAATTGGGTAATGCGATCAGCATATAATCTTTACGGGGCCAGATATGCAGGGCATTTACTTCCATGGCAAAATCGCCATTGGCTGTTGGCGGAATTGTCAGCTCTTTATACCCGCAATCAATATAGTATTGCTGGTAATCAAATTTTTCATGTTGTAACTGGTGATGCAACCGGGCGGCGGAGAATGCGCCATCGGCTCCAAAGAGAAGGTCAAAGCGGGTAGTTTGAAACTCGAGGTTTGATATTTCAAAATCAACCAATTGCTTTTTCCAGTCGATAGCCGAACACTTCTGGTTATAATAAATTTCCACACCATGCTGTTCTGCCAGGTCCATCAATTTCATGTTCAGTGTGCCTCTTGAAACTGAGTTGATATATTGTCCCTCTTTCCCATAAGGCTGAAAAGCGGTGCTTCCATCCAGGTTATGAATATAGCGGCCATGCATGGGAATAGAGATCTGTTTGATCTCCTCTGCTAATCCAACTTTATCTAATGCCAGCAAACCCCTGTCGCTTAACGCCAGGTTAATGGAACGACCGGCACTCATATGCTCTTTGCGCATATCGCCGCGGCGTTCGTAGATGCGTACTTTATGACCTCGTTTGGCCAGGTATATGGAAAGCAATGAGCCAACAAGACCCGCGCCGACTATGGTGATTTCTTTTTTCATGAATCGTATTACTGTAAACTCCTTTATTGGTTGACTGATTGGTCTCCGCTATTCGAATCTGCTCTTCCCTTTTAGAACATTCCTGTATTTCCTAATAAACCATTAACCTGATTAACTAATTAACTGCCCAACTATTGAGCCGAATTGGTAAACATCTTCGAACGAATTATACAACGGCACTGGTGCTACCCGTATCACATTAGGCTCCCGCCAATCGGCAATGACTCCCTGTTTTGTCAATTCATCAAATATTTCTCTTCCTCTTCGCAGCATGAACATAGAGACCTGGCACCCCCTTTCGTTTTCGTTCGC
>JAEUVL010000421.1 GCA_016786965.1 Chitinophagaceae bacterium | reverse complement strand
GGGATGTTATGAAAATACAAGTAACAGAAGGGTATAAAAGCAGAGCGGAGGTTTCTATGGGATCTTATCAAGCAGAGCAGGTATCTCCATTGGTAATGTTTGGAATAACGGCAATAAAAAAGTCCCGCCGGAAGCGGGACTTTTGTTGTCGTTGAAAAAGTCTTTCAACTTATTTCTTTTTCTTAGCAGCTTTCTTCTTAGGAGCAGCTTTCTTTTTAGGAGCAGCTTTCTTTTTAGGAGCAGCTTTTTTCTTAGTAGCCATTTTGTTTAGAATTTAATGTTAGTAAAAATGGGTTAACGATAGTAAAAATAACAATTATTTTATACTACCCAAATTTTTTTTCCACAAAATTCAAAACAGGGAAAATGATCTTATGCTTCTGCTATTGCAACAGATACATAAGTTTTGTTGTTTTTTGCTTTACGAAACTCAACAACACCATCGCTTAATGCAAATAATGTGAAGTCTTTTCCAACTCCAACATTCTTACCAGGATGATAAACAGTACCACGCTGACGAACAATTATATTTCCTGATATAGCAGGTTGACCACCGAAGATTTTTACACCAAGGCGTTTGCTTTGTGAGTCACGACCATTTTTTACACTGCCTTCACCTTTTTTATGTGCCATTTTATTACGTTTAAGAGTTTTAAGTTTATAAGTTGAAAAGTTACTTGTAAACCTATCAACCTGTTAACCGATTTGTTGATCAAGCGATGCTTGTTACTTTAATTTTAGTATAAGCAGTTCTGTGCCCTTTCTTTTTGTGAAAACCCTTTCTTCTTTTTTGCTTGTAGGCAATAACGGTATCACCTTTTACATGATCAACGATCTCAGCCTGCACTTTTGTGCTTACTGCAGATCCCACAGACAGTTTGCCGTCAGCATCTGCCAGCAATACTTCCAGGTCCACTTTATCACCTGCATTTCCATCCAGGTGGGGAACATACAAAGTCTGGTCTTTTTCTACTTTATACTGTTGTCCGGCTACTTTTACTACTGCTATCATACGTTTAAAATTAGGACGGCAAAGGTAAGGGGAAAAATCATACCTGCAAACGGAAAATCAAAGATTTGTGGCAATTAAATGCCCCCTTTTTGGCGGGGCATCCGTTATATTTGTACCCCTCCGTCCGGGCAGCCATGCCGGGCAGGTTTGGGTTTTATTGCAAAAAGTACATTTTCGGATGAAAATCAAGTCTTTCTTAGCCCGGCCATTTGCTGCATATATATATAAAGGTATCCGGAAAGGGATGGTTTCAGCGGTGGACGACCAGGAAAACATCCTCAAAAATCTGCTGAAAGTAGGCCGGACCACCGAATTTGGTAAAGAAGTCGGACTGGATAAGGTTGGCACTTATGAGGAATTCCGCCAGGCAGTGCCCGTCCGTGACTATGAGCAGATGCGGCCCTGGGTGGACAAAATAAAAGAGGGCCGCCATAATGTGCTCTGGAAAGGGAAGCCCATTTATTTTGCCAAGACCAGTGGCACCACCAGCGGCACCAAGTATATCCCCATTACCAAAGAGTCCATACCCAACCACATCAATACAGCCCGTAATGCCCTGCTTTGCTATATGGCTGAAACGGGTAATACCAAGTTTGCCGATGGTAAACTCATATTCCTTTCCGGCTCGCCGGAACTGGAAAGAGTGGGCGGCATCCCTACCGGCAGACTGAGCGGTATTGTAAACCATCATGTGCCCAAATACCTGCGGACCAACCAGATGCCTTCTTATGAAACCAATTGTATCGAGGATTGGGAAACCAAACTGGGTAAGATAGTGGATGAGACCATCAATCAGAACATGACCCTTATCAGTGGCATACCACCATGGATGCAGATGTACTTTGATGAACTGGTAAAGAGAAGTGGTAAGAAGGTAGGTGATTTATTCCCCAACTTTAGTGTGATGGTGCAGGGCGGGGTGAATTTTGAGCCATATAAGGCGAAACTATTTGAAAGCATCGGCAGAAAGATTGATACAATAGAATTATTCCCTGCCAGTGAAGGGTTCTTTGCCTTCCAGGATTCGCAGGAGGCAGAAGGCTTACTATTGAATACCAACAGCGGTATATTCTTTGAATTTGTACCTGCAGGAGAGATATTCAATGAGAACCCAACCCGCCTGTCATTGAAGGAAGTGAAAGCAGGTGAGAACTATGCGATGATCATCAACAGCAATGCCGGGCTTTGGGGATATAATTTGGGTGATACGGTGAAGTTTCTTTCCACGGAACCATACCGGCTGGTGGTAACCGGCAGAACAAAACATTTTATATCCGCTTTTGGTGAACATGTGATCGGCGAGGAAGTGGAATATAGTATGCTGAAAGCTGCTGCAGAAGAAAATATACAGGTAACAGAATTTACCGTGGCACCTTTTGTAAGCAGTGATGCTGGCAAATCATACCACGAATGGTTTGTAGAGTTTGAAAACAAACCCGTTCAGTTGGAAGCTTTTGCTGCTAAGCTGGACCAGAATCTCCGCCAGAAAAATGTGTACTATGATGATCTGATTGGTGGCAATATCTTACAGCCATTGAAACTGACCCCTATCCGAAAGAATGGTTTCATAGATTACATGAAATCTATCGGTAAATTGGGCGGACAAAATAAAGTACCAAGATTAAGTAATGACAGAAAGATAGCCGACGAGCTTGCTAAGTTTCGGGAGCCGGAATTATTAATTAATGAGTATTAATTAATAATTAAAAACATATTCATGAATTCAGCAACAGAAAAAAAGCGCATTGCCATATTCGGTTCCACCGGTTCCATCGGCACCCAGGCACTGGAAGTGATCGCCGCTAATACGGACAAGTTCTCCGCAGAAGTGCTTACGGCACAAAGCAACGATGAACTGCTGGTACAGCAGGCACTTCAATTCAATCC
>JAEUVL010000411.1 GCA_016786965.1 Chitinophagaceae bacterium | reverse complement strand
TATCCGCTATGTTGACCATACCCTTGTTATCTGCTGCACAATTGATCTATCCCGAAACCAAAAAAGTTGATACGGTGGATAATTATCATGGTACTAAAATACCTGATCCTTACCGCTGGCTGGAGGATGACCGCAGCGAGGAAACCAAGCAATGGGTGACGGAACAAAATAAAGTGACCTTTGGCTACCTGGATAAAATAACCTACCGGGCCCAATGGCTGAAGCGCCTGGAAGAGATCAATAATTATCCTAAATATTCTTCTCCGTCTAAAAAAAATGAATATTTCTACTTTTTTAAGAACGATGGGTTGCAGAACCAGAGCGTTCTTTACCGGCAAAAAGGCCTTACGGGTAAGCCTCAGCTGGTGATCGATCCCAATAAGTTTTCTGCTGAAGGAACTACGGGGCTTGGCGCTTTTGCTTTGTCTAAAAATGGTAAGTATGCAGTAGTAGGCAAGACTAAAGGTGGCAGTGACTGGCGTACTTTTTATATCATGGACATGCAAACACTACAGTACCTGCCTGATTCTATCGAATGGGTGAAAGTATCGGGTGCTTCGTGGCAGGGAGACGGTTTCTTCTACAGCCGGTATCCTTCCACAGAAAAAGGAAAGGAGCTTTCCACGAAGAATGAGAACCACCAGGTGTATTTCCATAAGGTAGGTACCTCTCAGGATAAAGATGTGCTGGTGTATGAAGATCCTGCGAATGGTCAGCGTTTTCATGGCGTATTTACTGATGAGAGCGAACGCTATGTATTCCTGAATATTTCTGACAGGGGAAAAGGAAAAGATGGCAATGCATTATGGTTTTACGACAGCAAATCATCGGATAAAAAATTCAAACCTATCGTAGCGGAGGCTGGTGATTATGATTATAGTTTTGTTGAAGAGGTGAACGGTAAGTTCATTATGACCACTAATGATGGTGCCTTGAACCAGAAAGTAGTACTGGTAGATCCAAAGAATCCTGCAAAAGAAAACTGGCAAACTATTATAGCGGAAAAGCCGGAAAATATTTCTTCTATTACTTCTGCCGGAGGAAAACTGTTTGTTACCTACCTGAAAGATGTGACCAGCAGGGTATATGTGTATGATTATTCCGGTAAGCTGGAACGGGAAGTAAAATTGCCTGCCCTGGGCACTGCGAGTGGATTTGGTGGTGAGAGAAATGACCCTTTTGTTTTCTATACTTTTACCTCTATTACTTTTCCCCCTACAATCTATCGCTATGATATTGCTACCGGTAAAAGCACGGTGTTCAGAAAGCCGGAAGTAAAATTCACTCCGGAGGATTATGTAACGGAGCAGGTATTCTATCCCAGCAAGGATGGAACAAAAGTACCTATGTTCATTACCTACAAGAAAGGTACCCCGATGAACGGGAAGAATCCTACCATACTTTATGGTTATGGGGGTTTTAATATCAGCAGCAATCCTTCATTTTCACCTGGACGCATCACCTGGCTGGAACAAGGCGGTATCTTTTGTATTGCTAACCTGCGTGGAGGCAGTGAATATGGTGAAGTGTGGCATGAAGCGGGTATGCGCTTAAAGAAGCAAAATGTGTTTGATGATTTCATCGCAGCAGGCGAATTCCTGATCAATAAGAATTATACTTCTAAAGATTACCTGGCAGTGCAGGGCGGATCAAATGGCGGCACATTAGTTGGCGCCGTCATCAACCAGCGGCCTGAACTATTTAAAGTGGCGATACCACAAGTAGGGGTGATGGATATGCTGCGTTTCCAGAAGTTTACGATCGGCTGGAACTGGGTGGCAGAATATGGCAGCAGTGATAATCCTATTGATTTTAAAAACCTGTTTGCGTATTCACCCATTCACAATATCAAGCCTGGTATTCAATATCCTGCCACTATGATCAC
>JAEUVL010000369.1 GCA_016786965.1 Chitinophagaceae bacterium | reverse complement strand
CTTTGCCCGCTTACTTTGGAGGATATCACTTCCACTTTCACCTTATTCGGTTTATCCACCAGGTAGCGGGAAACTGTTTCCGACAGGTACAGCATTTTTTGTTTGCTGGTATCACCGTCTTCAAAATCCACCTTCCTGCCCAGTAATTTATCAGGGTAGTTTCTTACCCTCATCTGCCCCTTGGTATAAACTTCACATTGAAATTTTTCCAGTTGCTGTTGGTGATAAGTTCTTTTCTTAATTGCATTCCGGATAATGCCGTAAGCAGGATCTTCTCCGTTCTTTATCACTACCTCACCCATCGTCATGCCCTGAAGTGTCAGTTCAAAATTCACTTCCAGATCACTGTTTCCAATGGTGATCTTCTTTTCTTCCTTTTGGTAGCCTACATACTGGCATACGAGTGTATAAGTACCCGGTTCGGGCTTTAAAGAAAACTTACCCTCACTATTGGCATTGGTGCCTTTATTGTTTTCTTTTATAAAAATGGAAGCATAAGGCAATGGCTTACCCGAAGTATCGGTAATTACGCCTTTTATTTTTTGGCCAAAAGAAGAGCCATACAACAAGAGAAAAAAGAGACAGATCGGTATTGACTTCATAACGGTTATAATGTACAAAATAAGTGTTATGAAGGGTTTTGAACAGACAGTATTGTTTGTTTTGAAATCTTTAACATCAGCTCTTGTTGGAAGCACGGAGAAAACTGCCGCTCATAGCAGCAAAGCCCGCTACCAATCCGCCGATCAATCCTGTAACTAGAATAAGCATAATGGCACTGCCTCCCAGCGGAAGCACAGATGCGATCTTTGTGGATAACACACTATTATTTTTTATATCGATCCACCAGGCCAGGCCAGCCCACAATAATAACACCCCCAATAAACCTGATAAAAAGGCCTTGCCTGCTTTCTGATGGATGATAACAGCCACCAGCAAAGATGTAATGGCAACGCCCCACCATGGTAAAAAAAGACCGCTGATGAAGGCAAGCAGCGCCGTTAATATTATAGCTACTAAAAATTTCATTTGCTGTTCAGTTAAGTAGTTAATTAGTTTATTTGTTCATTAGTAACCTAAAAGCTTCACTTTTTCACAGTATCACATTTTCTCATTTTTAAATTTCATCGTCCACTTTATATTCTTATCTGTTCTGTCTCCTTCCCGCATGAACCAAAGTTTGTGGTATTTCCCTTCCACCCAGTTATTGATATAATCATCGTAGAATTTACTGCCCGGATTACCGCTTTGGCCGCCGGGATATACCCCATAGGCTTCTGTTTGAGCGCTGAGTTGAACGATCATTCTCCAGCTTGGACCGTGGCTATGGGTAATGGCATTTACAATATCACCGTTGCCCCCTACATTCAATCCTTTCCTGGCAAAAGCAGGCAGTGCATCTTTGAGTAAATGATATACAGTAGGGTTTTTAAATTTCGTCCACTCCAGTTTTCCATCGGCTTCGTGTTTCGCCAAACTAACGCTGGCTTTTTTTAATGCAGCCGTCACCACATCATATAAGGTTTCTCTTTGCGGCGTATTTACATTATCAATAAAAGTTGCGGCTGTGTCTTTTTTCAACAATTCCAGCAATGTTTGACGCTGAGGCCAGGGTGCCTCTGGTTTTACTTTTGACAATTCATCCTTCCAAACTTCCACCTCCAGGCTATCCCACCAGCATTGATATACAGTTTGCCCTTTCGAATCAGGTGTAGCCAACAGGTTCCAATTCCTGAAAATATCCAGGTATTTTTTCTCTGAAGAATTTAGTTCATTCTCCTTCACATATCCCAGCATAATACTTCTCGCATCTTCGGCCAGGGTATTAAAATAATCATTTTGCAAAGCCATCATATCAGTTGGAGTAATGCCTTTCATCGCTGCCAGCCGATTGTCGATAGTAATACCACGGGGTGTGATATAGCTACCCGGAATAAAGTAGGGATAGGTTGAATCAACCGGCCGCTGGTTGCCGCTTTGCAAATACCCTCTTGTCGGGTTCTTGCTGTGCGGGTTCTCTGCCTGCGGGATAAAACCCTGCCACTGGTAGCTGGTATCTTCTCCCGGCATCACATATAAACCCTGCCTGTTCCACCGGGCAGGAAATTTTCCCTGCTGCCAGATAGCAATATCTCCGGCCTTAGAAGCAAATACAAAATTTTGTCCGGGACATTCAAAGGTTTTTATTGCCGCCTCATAGTCATCATAATTCTTCGCCCGGTTAAGTTTATAAAAAGTTATGCCTTCATTACTGGGATCATGTGCCACCCAGCGAACAGCAAGGTTTCTTCCCTTGCCCACACTGTCAGTCCCCTGGAAACTTTCATCAAACATTACTGGCCCAAACACTGTGTACGCTACAGTATCTCTTACATCCGCTCCGCCTTTCACTTTAATGATCTCTTCTTTCAATGTTGTCTTTTGCCATTGACCATTGTACCAATATTCCTGTCTTGTTTTGTCTTTGAATTTAATTTCATAATAATCCTTCACATCACGCTGGGCGTTCGTTACACCCCAGGCGATGCTATCATTAAATCCGATGATGATAAAGGGACTGCCGGGCAGTGATACACCATAAGTATTGCTGGTCGGGGTTTGTAGTTGTATCTCGTACCAAATAGACGGCAATGACAATTCCAAATGCGGGTCATTACACAGGATCGGTGCGCCACTTTGTGTTTTACTGCCGGCCACTACCCAGTTATTACTTCCATTATTGATATCCGGTTTTGAATTTTCAAATGCAGTAACAGGTTCTTTCTTTCCAAAATATAAAGAATCTGCAGACAGCGGTTGAACTGGAACGATACCGGGTTTGTCAAACGACGTTCCCTTCGGTACGATTGGCAGCAGCGAATCATGCACCTGCGGATAAAGCAGCTTTAATTCGTCCGGCATGAATACAGCTTGAGCATTTGTATTGGCCAGGTCGCTTTCAGTACCGGATGACAACATTTTAGCCATCATTTTTAATAATAACGCAGTACGGAGATTGGACCATTTCTCCGGTTTAAAATTCAGGAGCTTGTATTCTAATGGCAATTCCGCTTCCTTCAATGAACTGATATACGCATTGATACCCTTTGTATAAGCATCAAACATGGCCTTCGTAGTAGGATCTTTTTCCACTTCCTTCATCGCATTCTCTGCGGCAAACACCATTCCCAGCCTTCTTTGCTCTTTATCAAAATTGATGGCTTTCTTTCCGGCTATCTCGCTGGCCTGGCCTGCAGCTGCTTTTGTTTGCAGGTCCATTTGAAACAGGCGGAACTTTGCATGCAGGTACCCCTGGATGAAATACAGGTCTTCATCATTTTCGGCAAATACATGCGGCACCAGCCGCTCATCGAAATAAACAGTGGCCTTCCCTTTCAGGTCGGCAAAGCTGAGGTCAGCATCAAAGCTCTGACCAGCCGGTTCTGCATTCTGCCAGACGCCATGCTGCGGGCTTAAAAATTTTCCCATCGGCGGTATGGGGCCCCATTGTTTATTAAGGGCAAAAACAAGACCTGCTGTAACTGCAGCGGATATTAAAAATGGAACGGTACGCATAGGCAAACTGATGATGGTGGAAGATAGCAATTAATTGATATAAAGGTAACTGAGTTTATTTTTTTTAGGTTCAAAAGAAAAAATACATTTGGTAAAATTTTAATACAATGATTATTCAAGCCCTCCTTAGTGAATTTCTGCATGAAGCTGAAAACACCCGAAAACTACTCAATGCTATTCCAGACAGCGCATTGAACTGGAGACCTTCAGAAAAGAACTGGACCACGGGGCAACTCGCCTCTCACATTGCAGAAGTGTACAACTGGTACCCGGGCACCCTTCATCAAAACGTTTTTGATATGGGTGCTTATAAATACGACAAAGGCGATATTACCAAAGCCGCTAATATCGTAGCTAAATTTGAAGAGAATGTAAAAACGGCACAAACTGCTTTAGAAACTGCAACCGACGCATCTATGATGGAAAACTGGAGAATGGTGGTAGGCGATAAGGATGTTTTTCCTCCAATGCCCCGTATACAGGTAGCCCGTGGATTTTTAATGAATCATCTTTATCACCATCGTGGTGAGCTGATCGTTTATCTGCGTGCCACAGGCAATACTGTTCCTGGTTTGTATGGTCCAACTGCCGACAGCCGGGGAATGTAAGCAGCTCCTGCATCAACCCTTTTATAAGCCTCCGGGAAAGCCGGAGGTTTTTATTTTATATCATAATCCGCTATCCTATTTTTCGCTAATTTCAATCTCAAATAAATATTACAACTATGCCAGTATTAATTGTAATCGGTGTCCTTGTCCTGATTGCCCTGTGGTTGGTAAGCTTGTACAATGGATTAGTTCGCTTGCGCAACAGAAGACAAAATGCCTTTGCTGATATAGATGTGCAGCTGAGACAGCGGCATGACCTGATACCGCAACTCGTAGAAACTGTAAAAGGATACGCCGGGCATGAAAAAGAAGTATTGCTGAAAGTAACGGAAGCAAGAACCGCTGCTATGGGTGCCACCACGATTGACGGCAAAATAGCTGCAGAACAACAACTGACCGCCGCCTTGCAGGGACTGAAAGTACAGGTGGAAGCATATCCTGATCTGAAAGCCAATCAAAATTTCCTGCAACTACAGGAAGAACTGAGTGATATTGAAAACAAACTGGCTGCCAGTCGCCGCTTCTTCAATGCTGCCACTACAGAATACAATAACGCAGTGGAATCCTTCCCGAGTAATCTCATCGCCAATAGTTTTGGTTTTAAGCGGGAAGTAATGTTTGACCTGGGAGAAGACAAGCGGAAAACCATGGAAGAACCTCCAAAGATTCAATTCTAGATTTTTGATCGCAGGTTCCGGATTGGTTTCCCATCCGGAACCTGCTTATACCTAATGGTCATGCAGTATATTGGTCTAGATAAACAGATCCGTAAGAACAATTTTAATTCCATCCTCTTATTGATCGCATTCCCCGCATTGCTGCTGGCAATGTTATATGCCCTGGTATATTTTACCCAAAGTGAGCACCATGAAGATCCCAATCAGTTATTCCTGGCCGCCATGCCCACAGTACTGGGTGCCGTAGGTGTATGGTTTTTGATCGCCTGGGCTGGACACTCTGCCTTTATCCGGATGGCTACTGGTAGCAAGCCACTTGACAGAATGGAAAACAAAAGAGTGTATAATCTCGTTGAGAATCTGTGCATTTCACAAGGTATGCGTATGCCTAAGGTTTATCTCATTGAAGATGACTCCCTGAATGCTTTTGCCAGCGGCATCAATGAAAGAAGTTATTCAGTATCACTCTCCCGCGGCATCGTAAATAAACTGGATGATGAAGAACTGGAAGGTGTAATAGCACATGAACTGACCCATATCAAAAACAGGGACGTACGGCTGCTTATCGTTTCTATCATCTTCGTTGGTATCTTTTCTTTCCTGGCTGAATTGGCTTTTCGCAGTTTGCGCTTTGCAGGCGGAGGTAAAAAAAGTAAAGACAGCAAAGGTAGTGGCGCTATCATTTTAATTGCGATAGTAATTACAGCCGTTGCATATTTCATTTCCATCTTATTACGGTTCGGCATCAGCCGGCGCAGGGAATATCTTGCCGATGCTGGTGCCGCCGAAATGACCAAGAAACCCTATGCACTGGCTAATGCGCTACGCAAAATTTCTGGCGA
>JAEUVL010000333.1 GCA_016786965.1 Chitinophagaceae bacterium | reverse complement strand
ACTGGCCACGGCCTGTAAATATTTCTTTGGCGACAACCTGAGCTGGTCTGGTTTTTCACCTATTATTGCCATTGCCCTTTTTTCAGGCATGATCATCAAACAAAAAGACCTGTCTTTTATACTTCCTTTGCTGGCATTGTTCATCAGCGATGCAGCCATCCAGTTTTTATACAGTATAGATAAATTTCCGTACGAAGGTTTCTATAGCGGACAGTGGAAGAACTATCTGCTCATTTTATCCGCCACACTCATCGGCTGGATGCTGAAGGGCAGAAGCTATGGCAGGTTGCTGGCCGGCGGCCTCATCGCCCCCACAGTGTATTTTCTTGCTTCCAACTTCCTGGTATGGCAGGCCTCTGAAGTGTTATACCCTAACAACTTTGGTGGATTAATGACTTGCTACGAAGCTGCATTACCCTTCTTCCGCAATTCACTTATCGCAACTTTATTATTCCTGCCGGTAATATTGGTAGCATATAATTATATCACTAAACACAAGGCTGAACTGAAACTGGCCTAAGCAGGCCAAGCATAAATAATCTCAAACCCATTCTGCTCAGCAGGATGGGTTTTTTTGGCTACAGACTATCCGGGTCATTTTGATAAATCAAGGCCACATATCTTAACTCGCCGTTCCTTCGTAGCCTTCATCGTGCAGTAAAGTATGATGGCTGCCATCGGCAGCTTCAGTGGCCAGTTGGTCGCAGCGGTTATTAAAAGGATTATCCGCATGGCCTTTCACCCATTTGAATTTGATATGGTGCTTCTTCGACAATTCATAGAATTCCCACCAGAGGTCAGGGTTCTTTTTACCCCCTTTGAAATTGGTCTTGATCCAGTTCTTCAGCCAGCCCTCTTCCCACGCCTTTACCACATACTGGCTGTCGGAGTAGATGGTCACCTGCATACCTTCTTTCTTCAGGGCTTTCAGTCCGGCGATCACCGCCATCAGTTCCATACGGTTGTTGGTGGTATGGTGATAGCCTTGTGATAATTCCTTCCGGTGATGGCCGCTCATTAATATCGTGCCATAGCCACCCGGCCCGGGATTACCTCTTGCAGATCCATCTGTATATATGGTAATGTTCGTACTCAATTTTTTTTGGATGTTGAAAATTGGGAATTAAGAGGGTAGGGCTATCAACTTGTCATTAACCGGTGAAGCCAATTCTTAACTCTTAACTCATATCACACTTGGAACACCCCCGTCTTCATTTCCGCTATCTCAGCATTACCATTCGCCGCAGCAATGCCTTCAGAAATAACTTTCCGGGGATCCACAGGATCAATGATAGCATCTACCCACAAGCGGGCGGCTGCATAGTAGGGAGAGGTCTGTGCATCATAACGCCCCTTGATCTTTGCCAGCAGTTTTTCCTCCGCTTCTGGTGTTATTATTTCTCCCTTTGCCTTCAGCGAGGCTTCCTCTATTTGCAATAACACTTTAGCCGCTGCATCGCCACCCATTACAGCTATCCTGGCTGTGGGCCAGGCATAAATAAAACGGGGATCGTAGGCTTTTCCACACATAGCATAGTTACCGGCGCCATACGAGTTGCCAATGATAATGGTGATCTTAGGC
>JAEUVL010000319.1 GCA_016786965.1 Chitinophagaceae bacterium | reverse complement strand
GCCTTTGGGCCCCTGGCTGCCAGCAGCACATCCTTATCCACATAGTAGGAACTTACATCGTCAATATAATCGGTAAAAGATTTTCGCTGGCTGAATTCGACTCCGATACTAAACCCATCAGATACTGCATATTTTATTCCTGCGCCAAATGGTAATGCGATCTGTGTCAGGTTATACTTTTTTTGCTCTGGATATTGTGGCAGCCCCTGCCCTTCAGTACTCAATGGCTGCAGGTAGGTTTTGGTACCGCTGTTATCAGCCGCCCATGGGTTGAAATGAAAAACTGCGATTCCTCCATAGATATAAGGAGTAAATTTTTTAGTGGAAATATCCAATACCGCTATTTCCAGTCCTGCATACGCCTCTTTGATAGTAGTAGTGAAACTCAGGTTGCGGGATTTCAGATAATCCCGGTTCCATGCATCATTGGCTTCTATCTTACCCATAGTGACGCCAGCCCGCACCGTGAACCAACGGTTCAGCGGCTTGCGAATAATGAGACCGGTGGCCAGATTGGAATGACTGAATGAAAAACTACTGGGATTGAGATCGCCCTGGTAATTAATGAGGCCTGTAAAAAGGGAAATACTGGTGGATTTGTCAAAATCCTGGGCGGATGCTGCCTGAGAGAGGCATGCCATGATGGCAATAAAGTAAAGTTTCGGCGTTTTCACGGGAACGGGATTGGGATTAAAACAATTTCGGATTCCTTACATAACGTTTTTGCCGCCTGTATCGTATTCCCCGGTTCGGTTTTTTATAAAAAAAAGAAGCTGTCGCGGACACGACAGCTTCTTTG
Source organism: Chitinophagaceae bacterium (assembly GCA_016786965.1). Taxonomy (GTDB): domain Bacteria; phylum Bacteroidota; class Bacteroidia; order Chitinophagales; family Chitinophagaceae; genus JJ008. The sequence goes on along the minus strand of JAEUVL010000319.1, from coordinate 419 downwards.
ATATAAGTGAAAATGAGTTTACTGGAAATAGTTAAGCACCAGTTCCACCCGGCGGTTTTTCTGGCGGCCCGCAGCAGTTTTATTGTCTGCGATCGGGGCCGTTTCGCCGTGTCCGGCCGCTTGTAAGCGGGTCTCTGCTATTCCTTTGCTGATAAAATAATTCTTAACGGTTGCCGCCCGGTTATCACTCAGGGTTTGGTTCATCTCGTCACTGCCCACATTATCGGTATGACCATCTATACTGAGTTCCATCTCAGGGTTTTCCTGTAATATTTTCACTACCTCATCTAAGCCTTTGTAAGAGCTCTTTTGCAGCTTGGCGCTACCGGTAATGAAGAGTATATTCTGAGCTGCTTTGTTCACCTTTGTTTTTACTTCTTCTGTTATAGCAGGGCAGCCCTGGTTTTCTCTTACCCCGG
>JAEUVL010000310.1 GCA_016786965.1 Chitinophagaceae bacterium | reverse complement strand
ATCTGGTGCAAGAGTTTTTTATGCTCCGGCTTTATGCCACCCAGTATCCACGTATTGCGCAACATCATTTTTTTAGAAACTCCTGTTGGCGACCATTTATAAAGAGGCAGGTATTTTCCAATTCGTAACCATGAAGGAAATTCTGCCGCTGTTTTATTGCTGGCAATGATGATGCCTTTAATACTGTCATCGTGTTTGGCCATTTCTGTAAGTAGCATTCCACCAAAAGATATCCCTACGACTGTCGGTGCTGTACCCGGAATTTGGTGGCGGAGCCGGATGGCATAGGTTTCAAGTGATTCATCCGGTAAGGGATCGATCCATTGAACAAAAACCGGTTCATAGCCCCTGTGGTCCAGAAAAGAGAAAATTCTTTTATCGGCCCCCAGCCCGCTGATGAAATATACTTTCTTCATAAAGGCGGAATTTATTGCGGTAAAATAGTTCTTTGGTTGAAGAATCAACACCGCTTATTGAATTATTTTTCAGTTCGTTTCCGGCAGGCTTGTATCTGACTATCTTTAGTCGCCGAATGTTGTGGCCCTTCCATCATAAAAAAGAGACTGATTATTGGTTAAAGGTTTTTGCATTGTATGCATTGACGGAAGCCTGCATTCAGTTATTGTTCTTTTTTATTCTGAATACATTCGGACAGAACAGGATCAGCATCATAGAATTCCACGGTATCATGTGGGTGTTCCAATGCCTGCTGATATGGCCGATCTGGTGGGTGGCATGGTCTGTACGAAAGCAGAAATTGCTCATCCAGGCATTGGTGAACATCGCTTTCTACGCCCTGTACACTTACCTGTGGTTCGGCCCGGTGCAGGATGCTATCGGCTATTTGTATGATCAGCTACAGGGAATGACCCGTGCACCCGGCAACCAGCAGCAAGCGTACCTGGACAGGGGCAGTGAATATTCCTATCTCAATTATCAATTGCTGAAACATGCGTTTCGGTTGTCATGGTTTTACATGGCCGCTTATTTTTATAATTACCGGCAGGAAGAAAAAAAGCGACTGGAACTGGCCATCGCCAACCGGGAGTTGCAGCTGAAAATGCTTACCTGGCATCTAAACCCCTCTTTTTATTTTAAAACGATCAGCCATTTGCAGCAACTGGCAGATATAAGACCGTTGAATGCCACTGCTCCCATTTTGCAATTGGCCAAAGTGATGGAATACGTTATTTATGAAGCAAAAGAAAAACTGATCGATGTGAAGAAGGAAGTTCACTTTCTGCAAAATTATATTGACCTAAAGAACCAGCAGCCGGATAATCGTTCCACTCTTCAAATGACTGTAACGGGTGATCATGACACACTAAAAATAGCGCCATTGCTGCTCACCGGGTTTATTGATAAGATTATGGAAGAGAACAGGGGCCACCCGGGGATCATGCACCGCATGCAGGTACAGTTTTCCGGCCAGGAGATGAGGGTGGAGGTGGATGGGCTTACCGGCCCCGGCAACTATCTGCCATTGGCACAAGGTGACCCGCTGTACCTGAGGATCAAAGAATTTTATCCGGACCGGTTTTCCCTCGACTACCAAAAAGAAGAAGGGGTGGTGGCCCTTCGGCTAAAACTTGACAGTGAAAGATAAGAGCACTATAGTAAATATGGTTTCAGAGGAAGAAAAGAAGCACCATCGCCGGTTTTGGCGGAGGGCTTTTCTCCTTTATGCCATAGCAGAGATTGTGATACTGGGTATACAGTACTTCATCACCCGGAATCAATGCAAGGTATGTGTGCTTCCTCCGGCTTATTATGTGGTAAACTGGTTGCAGCATTTACTCTTTACCGGTTTATTGTGGTATTGCCTGAACCGGTTTTATCGTTTGCCACGATGGCAGACCATTTTAGTAAATGTGGTGTTTTTTTGTTTGCATTATTTTTTATGGATCACGGTATTGTATTTCATCTTTCGTTACGGCAAACCAGTATTAATATGGGACAGAGTTTCACCAAAATCATTTGAATGGTTTGTGTACGGATCATGGGCCGATATTGGCAAGTATGTATTAAAACTGTCGGCTTTTTATGTGTTGAAATTTTATTTCGAATATCGCCGGGCAGAGCGGCAGCGGATCCAACTGGCTGTCATTAATAAGGATATGCAGATCAATTTACTAAAGCAGCAACTGAGCCCGCATTTTTATTTTAACACCTTGAATAATCTATATGGGTTGGCCAGGAGCAATAGTCACCGGTTGTCGGAAGCCCTGCACCAGTTGTCTAATATCATGCGGTATGTGATCGTGGATTGCAACCAGCCGAAGGTTTTGCTGAGCGAGGAGATCAAATTTCTCCAAAGCTATATTGCGCTGGAGAAGCTGCGCTATGAACAGGATACGGTTATTGAAATGGATGTGAACGGTGCGGCAGGAGATCAGCAGATCATACCGCTGTTGCTGATACAATTTGTGGAGAATGCCTTTAAGCATGGCATGAAGGAGAAATCGGAAAAGAACTGGATGAAGGTAGAAGTGGCCATCCACCACGAAGAACTGCTCTTTAAGGTGCAGAATAGCTATTATGGTACTGCTACGGCAGATGGAATAGGAATTCATAGCGTCCGCCGTATCCTTGATCTGCAATATGAGGGAAAGTATTCGTTAGAAATGCTGGATGGGGATAATCGCTTTTTGGTAACTTTAAAATTGATCCTGTCATGAAACAAATAACCTGTGCTGTAATAGATGACGAGCCAATAGCCCGTGACATACTGGAAGATTTTATCGGCCAGGACGACAGGCTTTCGCTGTACGGCAATTATAAGAATGCAAAAGAGGCGTTGAAAGGGATCACCACTCAACCAGTGGAGCTGGTATTCCTGGATATTAATATGCCGGGACTTACCGGGTTTCAGTTTTTAAAGGCAATGACCAACCCGCCCGCTGTGATCTTCACCACCGCCTACCGGGAGCATGCCATGGAAGGCTTTGATGCGAATGCGATTGACTATCTGTTAAAGCCCATAGCTATCGAAAGGTTTTTACTGGCGGTAAATAAAGCCTGGAAGTTTTTGCGCCAGGCAAGCGCCGACACACCGGAAATACCTGTGGCAAAAGAGAACGAAGACTTCTTTTTTGTAAAAGCGGATGGCGGATTGGTGAAAATCTTTTTTGAAGAGATCCTGTACATCGAGGCATTGAAAGAGTATGTAAAGATCGTTACGAAAGAGAGAGCTGTTATCACCTATCACACCCTTTCGGGGCTGGAAGAAAAATTGCCAGGTGGAAAATTCTACCGTATTCACCGCTCCTATATTGTCAATATAAAATCTATCAGCAGTATTGAAGGTTTCACTGTTAAGATCGGTAAAGTGGAACTGCCCATCAGCCGGAACGAACGGGATGCCTTTATTGCGCTCGTTGCCAAAGGGAAGATCATTTCCAAGTAAATCATGTTTCATTGAAGAATTTCGCCCGTTCGTTGAAAACCGGGCGCCTGGCTTCCGCCTGTTGAATTCTTTTTTCCTCCTGTTGAAAAGAGGCCATTCCTTTTTTTTACCCGTAGTAGTTTCATACCGGATTCTGACAGTGGCAATTTCTTCACATTAAAAACTATGGGTATGAAAAAGATCTTATTTGCAATGCTGCTGTTATCCACCGTTATTATTGTCTCATTTACTCCGGCTGCGAAGAGAGATAGTATTCAAACTGTAAATGATCTGCGGGTGCACTCGCCATTGGGTGCCGGATTACCGGCGTTTGCATACGATAAAGTGCAAGTGCCTGCCCCTCCCACCTTCAATGCAGTATTGTTCGAAGAGATAGTCAATAAGAAAATGAAAAATACCGTAAAGGGGTATGCTTTTGCTGTCGGCGATAAAGATGGCATCAAAGCAAGGAGTGAAGGAGGATGGGCACAAGACCCCGGCGATGGAAATCTCAGGATGACCACTAAAATACCGAGTTGTATAGGCTCTGTTTCAAAAATGATGTCAAGTGTGGCATTACTTAATTTGCTGGAAGCACTTCCATCTGTTAAGTTAGATGATCCCATTTTTACCAAATTGCCGAAAAAATGGCAACAAAAGTATAAGAACACACAGGTGGAATGGCTTAG
>JAEUVL010000296.1 GCA_016786965.1 Chitinophagaceae bacterium | reverse complement strand
GAGAAGATAAAGGTCCATCCAAATATCTTTCCTTTATTGCCCCCTTTCTTTATTTGTTCTTCCGTAAAGTTATTGTCTGCCATCCAGGCTTTGCCAAACAGGCCCGGAGAATACCATATACCCCCTACTACAAAAGCAGAGATACCAGCTACTAATACTGCCAGCCAGTTAATTGAAGACATGTCCATTCTAATTGGTTTTGGTTAATAAATGTTGTTCTTCTAAACTAATTTATAAACTTTACAGGGAAAATCGTTTGCGATTGAAGCAGTAAAAAATGGCGACAAAGCAGCAATTCATAGCGACAAAATTATTTGGGCAGCGGGATAAGATCAACGATACAGGTATCCGTGTCGTATTGGTGCCGCTATTTGGCATCAGCATACCATTGATCACCAAGATGGTACCGCATGAGTTGTTTACCAATTGGCAAATAAAATTCAGCTACCTGTACACCATTGGCATTGCATTCATCATTTATGAAGGAACCAGGTTCCTTCATTTTACCCTTCGTTCATATTTTGACTGGTTCAATAAACCCATTAAAAAAATCATTGCATTAGTAATAACCATCCCTTTCTACTGCGTACCTGTAAGTGTGCTGTTGCTGGTGGGCTGGTATAATATTTTTATGAATGGGGTGATAAACTGGGAAATTGTAAGACTGACCACTATTGTGATCCTGGTGGCTGTTTTTTTTCTCGTTAATTTATATGAAACTGTTTTCCTTGTAAGAGATGTGGCTAATGACCGGGTAAAAAACGAACAGCTTGAAAGAGCAAAAGCAGAGGCTGAACTGGAGGCCCTGAAGAACCAGGTAGACCCGCATTTTATTTTTAACTCACTAAACACTCTGTCTCACCTGATAGAAGAGAAACCGCAAAAAGCACAATTATTTAATGATAGCCTGGCAGATGTGTACCGCTATATTTTGCACAACAAAGCAAGGGATCTTGTTTTCATTAAAGAAGAGCTTGGGTTTATCAATGATTATTTCTCATTACTTAAAATCCGGTTTGAGAATGCCGTTCAATTACATGTATACATTGACGACGCCTGGCTGGGCCAGTACCTGCTGCCACCGATCTCGTTGCAGATACTTATTGAGAATGCAGTAAAGCATAATGAGTTCAGCGATGCACATCCGCTTATTATTACCATTTCGGCTGCGGGGCAGCTAATCATTGTATCCAATGAGGTACGAAAGAAAACACTGAGAAAACCATCTGGAAAAATTGGACTGGAAAATCTACGGGAACGCTACCGGCTTACTACCGGCAAGGAAATAATTATTGAAGATAGCGGAACTGTTTTTACCGTTAAACTACCTGTTTTAAAAATCGGCTGATGAAAATAATTATCATAGAAGATGAAAAACCTGCGGCTGAAAAACTGCAGAAAGCTATTCAAAAAGCGGATCCTGCTATTGAAATTGCTGCCGTGCTTGGAAGCGTTGAATCATCCATTGAATGGTTGCAGCAACATCCTGTTCCAGAACTTATTTTCATGGATATTGAACTAACCGATGGACTTTCATTCAAGATCTTTGAAAAAACCACTATCAATTCCCCAGTCATTTTTTGTACTGCATATGATGAATACTGGCAGGAAGCCTTTGAGCATAGTAGTATTGATTATTTATTAAAGCCAATAAAGCAGCAAAAGCTGGAAGCCGCCCTGGGAAAGTATGATAAACTAAAGCAACATTTTACCAGTAATATGCAACTCTTACTGCAATCTCAACAAAGTGGGGGTACGACCTCATATAAAAAAAGATTCCTGGTGAAACGGGGCACAGACTATGTTAGTATCAAAACAGAAGATATTGCTTATTTCTATGCAACGCATAAATTGGTTTGCCTGGTGGATAACAAAAACCAGAAGTTCATACTGGATCAGTCATTAGCAGACATTGAAAAACAACTGGATCCTGCCCATTTTTACCGGGTGAACAGGAAGTTCCTGGTGCAACTAAATGCCATTAAAAAGATCAGAACCTATTCAAAAAGTAAACTACTGCTGGAACTCGATCCTCCTATAAATGATGAAGTTATCGTGAGCCAGGAGAATGCAGCGGCCTTTAAGGGCTGGATGGGAAACTAATGAAGAAGCCAATGAGGCGATATTCCATATAGGAAAAAGAAAAAAATTTTTATCCCTGAATTTTTCCTTGATGCCTGTGTAATCCTTGCGGAGACTACATCCATTAGTCCAAAGTATTCCCATGCAACAGCGGACCTATTCCCTTGACCCCCGGTATTTCCAGGTTATTTTTCAGGCCATTTTTCTTAGTTATGGTCTTTTTTATCTGCAATGGACGCCTGATTGGGCACATTATATCACTAGCATTGGCGGGTGTCTTTTATTCCAGTACACAGCAGACTCTTTTAAAGCAAAGCGGTTTTTACTACCGGGTGAATTCAATCGCTGGGGATTCAGCGTTTTGATAAGTGCCATGAGCCTTTGTCTTTTATTAAAGGTCAATCATTGGTACATCAGTTTGCTGGCCGCATTTGTTACCGTTGCATCCAAGTATATTTTCCGTTTTAATCACAAACATATTTTCAACCCCTCCGCTATCGGCATTGTGGCGGCTATCTACCTTACCAATGAGGCGTGGCTCAGTCCCGGACAATGGGGAAGTAATACTGTTATCCTTTTTGGCGCCATTACGTTGGGCACAATAGTGGTTACAAGAGTACAAAAGCTTGATATTTCTTTAGCCTTCCTGGTTACTTTCATTGGGCTGCTATATTGGCGCCAGGTATATGTACTTGGTTGGCCTATGGACCACTTCCTCCACTCGGTAAGTACCGGCAGCCTGCTTTTATTCACCTTTTTTATGATCAGCGACCCAAGAACATCTCCCAACCACCCGGTGGCCAGGATAGTCTGGGCCATGTGCATTGCAGCTGTGGCATTTTATCTAGCTGCATTTAAATGGAAATACAATACTCCCATCTGGGTGCTGGTGGCCGCGGCACCATTGGTACCTGTATTAGATAAATTATTCAAAGCAAAGGATTTCGACTGGAAACCGACCCTTATGAATTTTTCAATTATTATAAAACTTAAACAATTAGTCATGAAACCAATGATGAAAAAAGGGGCTGCCCTGCTTGTACTGGTAGCTATGATTGGTCACGAAGCCGCAGCCTTCTGTGGCTTTTATGTGAGCAAAGCAGATGGTACACTGAAAAACAAGACCTCCCAGGTAATACTGGTTCGGGATGGCAACCGAAATGTGATCACAATGTTCAATGATTTTAAAGGTAACCTGAAAGACTTTGCAATGGTGGTGCCGGTGCCGGTTGTATTGAACAAAGCTGACATTAAGGTGGTGGACCAGCAAATATTTAACACCCTGAATGATTATAGTAAACCAAGATTAGTGGAGTACTATGATCAAAACCCCTGTCATCCATATCCTATGGAAGATAAGTTAATAGGAATGGTACCAGGCGTGCAGGTAAACAAATCGGCAACTCTTAGCGAATCTAAAAAAGAAAAAGACCTTGGTGTTAAAATCGAAGCCAAATATTTAGTAGGAGAATATGATATTCTGATACTTTCGGCAAAAGAGTCGTCGGGATTGAAAACCTGGCTGGAAGAGAATAGTTATAAGATTCCTGCCGGTGCTGATGAGGTACTGGAACCTTATATTAAAAGCAACCTGAAATTCTTTGTAGTAAAAGTGAACGAAGCAGAAAAGAAAAAACTTCCTGGCAATTTTTTACGTCCATTACAGATAAGCTTTAGCTCGCCTAAGTTCATGCTTCCGATAAGATTGGGCATGGCCAACGCCGATGGAGACCAGGATATGATCGTATACGCATTTACTAAAAAAGGAAGAATCGAATGTACCAACTATCGTACCCAAACCTTACCTACCGGAAATAAAGTACCCTTATTTGTAAAGAATAACTTCGGAAGCTTTTATGCTAACCTATTCCAGCACCAATGGGCCAAAGAAGGCAAGGCTCTGACCATGTTGGAATATGCCTGGGATGTAAGCCCCAAAAACTATGTGAAATGCGATCCCTGCGTAGCCACAGCTCCATCTACACAAGACCTGGTACAGGCAGGAGTGTGGTGGATCAACCGCGACTGGAATGATTATACCGATGTAGATAACGAAGAAGAAGATTATTCTGATAATGTGTACTTCACCCGCCTGCATGTTCGTTACAACAGGCAAAAATTTCCGCAGGACCTGATGTTTCAGGTAACTCCTAATACTGAAAGTTACCAGGCCCGTTACGTTATTACTCATCCTGCCACCGGGGATTTTAGCTGCGAAGCAGGTAAGAAATACTTAAAAGAACTGAAAGAACGCCGGGCAGATGAAATGGAAATGCTTACCTACCTGACTGGAAAAGGCTACAGCGACTGGGATGTGGTAATGAATGAACCTGAAGAGCAATTCATTCCTGCAGAAGCATCTTATGCATCTGTTGCGCCTGGTATAAATAATGTGCCCAAAAGAGATAATGGTATCCTCTTTGCCACACTGGCTGTAGTGGGATTGATCTCAATAGCAGGTTTCGGCAGCAAGAAAAAACCTATGTAAAAGAATACATTTCTAAGAACGGTTTTTAAGCCCATAACAAAACAGGCACCATGAGGTGCCTGTATATTTTATAATAACTAACTGCTGCTTGCTTTTTAATTACCGCCGCCGCCTTGTGGCCGCTGTGGCCTCATGGAAGGCTGAATCTTTTCTTTCCAGATATCGAACTGCTCTTTGGTAAGCATGGTTTTCAGTATTTCATCCTGGGCATCATTGTATTTTTTCATTTCTGCCATAAAGGTTTCCCGATCAGGCATGCCGCCGGCCATTAATTCTTGTCTTTTAGCATCTTGTGCCTTATATAAGGCGGTAATCGCCGTATCAATTTTAGCAAGGTCTACAGCATTCAGCTTAAAGGCACTATCAAGTTTTTGATGAATACGGGCGGCCCTTTCTTCGGGGGTCATCCGATTCATACCGGGCTGGGCATAAGAGGCAACCGAAACGGCAAAAAAAGCCATCAGAATCAGTGAAATCTTTTTCATTGAGGGAAATTTATAAGTAAAATAAGTTAGAACTGGTGATTATGACGGTATTTGGTCAAAAACCGTTCGGCGGCCGGAAACTTATTTGCAAAAAACACTGATTTGGCAGAACTCAAGTATCTTGCACCTCCTTAATTATCAATAAAACGTATGGAATACAGTAAACTTGTTGCCGTGACCGGACTGCCGGGATTATTTGAGCTTATTAACAGTAAAACAGACGGGGCCATCGTTCGCTCCCTGGACGACAAAAGCACCCGTTTTGTATCCAGCCGTATCCACAATTTCTCCCACCTCGAAAGTATTGAAGTATATACTGTGCGGGATAATGTGAACCTCGTGGATGTGCTGAATGCTATGGATGCCGCCGGCACCACGCTGCCCGATGAAAAAGATGCTGCAGCCATTAAAAAATACTTTGAAAAAGTATATCCCGATATGGATTTTGAGCGGGTATATGCCAGCGATATGAAGAAAATGGTAAAATGGTTTGATATCCTGAAAAAGAATAATGTGGAGATCAAATTAAGCGAAGTGCCGGAAGAGGAAGAAGAAGCCATAGCCGAAGAAATAAAACCGGAACCAATAGCAGAAGCCAAACCAGCCAAAAAAGCTGCTGCTAAAAAGAAAGAGGTTGTCCCGGAAGAAGAAGCTACAGAAGCACCAAAGAAAACAACAAGAAAGAAGAAGGCTGAGTAAATGAATGTGGAAATATGAAAATGTGAAGAAATGAAAATGTTCCCCATTTACATTTCCTCACATTTTTAATTTTTACTAGTTCCCGTATTTCCTCATTTACACACTTCCACAACTTGGTCCGGCCACCTTGGCTTCTTCATTCTCACATTTTGTTACTTTCTAATTTTCTGATTATGCCTTATAGTGCCGATATAAAAAAACTGCCCCGTCATTTTTTACCAGCAACTTTTAGCCTTACCAACTGGGAAAGCCTGGAACCGTATTTTATAAACCTAAACGAACGTAACATAGGTTCTCTTGCTGAACTGGAACAATGGTTGAAAGATGCCAGCGAACTGGAATCTGTGGTGAGCGAAGATGCCTGCTGGCGCCAGATCAAAATGACCTGCGATACAGAAAATAAAGAACTGGAAGAAGCTTTTACGTTCTTTATGATGGAAATACAACCTAAGATTCAGCCTTTCTCGGATAAGTTGAATAAAAAACTGGTTGATTGCCCCTTTACTAAAGACCTGGACCAATCTAAATATTTTACTTATCTCCGAAATGTAAAAAAGAACATTGAGTTATTCCGGGAAATCAATATTCCTATCAATGCTGAACTGAATGTGATGCAACAGCAGTTTGGTGTTATTTCCGGTAAGATGACAGTAGAAGTAAATGGGCAGGAGTATACACTGCAGCAGGCGGCCAAGTTTTTAGAAGATCCAGACCGGGCAGTAAGAGAAGAAGTGTACCACAAGATCAACTTGAGAAGATTACAGGACAAGAAGGAGTTGAATGAACTATTTTCCTCTCTGTTACAAAAACGGCACCAGGTGGCGCTGAATACTGGTTTTGACAACTATCGTGATTTTAGATTTGCCGAGCTTGGCCGTTTTGATTATGCCAAAGAAGATTGCTTCCAGTTTCATGAAGCAGTAAAGCTTCATGTAATGCCACTGGTAAATCAGATATATGAATTAAAAAAGAAAAAGCTGGGATTGGACACTCTTCGCCCCTGGGATGTGGAGGCAGAACCTTCCGGCATTCAGCCATTACGCCCATTTAAAACAGGAGAAGAACTAACTGCTAAAACCATTGAGTGTTTTAATAAGCTGCGCCCGTTCTTTGCCGACTGCCTGAGAAAAATGAAGGAAATGGGCCACCTGGACCTTGAAAGCCGGAAGGGAAAAGCTCCCGGGGGATATAACTGCCCGCTGGCAGAAAGCGGTGCCCCTTTTATTTTTATGAATGCAGCGGGGCAACTGGATGATGTGACCACTATGGTACATGAGGGGGGCCACGCTATTCATTCCTTCCTAGCACACGAATTGGAATTAAACGGCTTTAAAGAATACCCAACTGAAATAGCTGAAGTGGCCAGCATGAGCATGGAGTTATTCAGCATGAGCCATTGGGAAGTTTTCTTCGACAGCAAAGAAGAATTGACAAGGGCAAAGGAACAGCAACTCGAACGGGTGATCACTATTTTTCCATGGATAGCCACAATCGATAAATTTCAGCATTGGGTGTACGAGCATCCTGCTCACACACCAGAAGAAAGAGCAGCGCAATGGATGATCATTTTGAATGAGTTTTCTTCTCCTGTCATTGATTTTTCGGGGTTGGAAGAATACCGGCAGTTTGGCTGGCAACGCCAGTTGCATTTATACGAAGTGCCCTTTTATTATATCGAATATGGTATTGCACAACTGGGCGCTATTGGTCTCTGGCAGCAGTACAAATTAAATCCTGATACTGCCATTAATAATTATATGAAAGCCCTGGAACTGGGAGGCATGAAAACATTACCGGAATTATTTAAAGCTGCAGGGCTTCAGTTCGATTTTTCGCCGGCGTACATCAGCCAATTGATGCAATTCGTTAAAAACGAAATGGATAGCCTGCTAGAAACTAAAATACCATAAAAGTGGTATGGTATAAATTCGGAAATATGGAGTTCACAGCCTATTTTTGATTTCCAATAATAATAAATTAAGCGTATTTCTACATAGCTACTAATCAGAGCCTTAACCAAAAAGTCCCGATGTTTCTACACCGGGGCTTTGTTTTTTGCTCCTACCCGTGAAAGAAAGGGTCAGATAGGATAACAATGAGCTAATTATTTTGAAGAATCATCACAATTAGAAGTGATGCATTAAGCTAAATTCACTTTGGGAAAAATGTTCAGGCGTTGGTGCATTGTTTGCACACTCCTTCCACTACCACTTCCACATGAGTTGCCGTGTAACCTTTAGGTAGTTTTATTTCCGGTGTCACCACATCATCCAGGCAGTAGGTGTTGCTGCAGTTATTACAAACGAAATGTATGTGATGATCATGATGATGGCCTTCTGAGCATTCATCTTTACATAAAGCATAACGGATGGAGTTATCTGCGGTCGGAATGGTATGAACAATGCCTTTATCGACAAAA
>JAEUVL010000281.1 GCA_016786965.1 Chitinophagaceae bacterium | reverse complement strand
AAAATATTTGAACAGGAATATAAGATCGGTGTACCGCAATATGCAGTAAGAGAGGCAGGCACCAGCGAGAAAACAGGTACCAAGGTTCATTTCTGGCCAGATGATACCATCTTCATCACCACTATTTACAATAAAGACATCCTGGAAAGCCGCCTGCGGGAATTATCCTACCTGAACCGCGGCGTACGCATCACCCTTACCGATATAAGAGAAAAAGAAGAGAACGGGGAAAGCTATACCAATGTGTTCTACAGCGAAGGCGGCATCGTAGAGTTTGTGGAAATGCTGGACAATAATGCCGGTCGCAGTGCACTGATCCCCAAAGTGATCTATGTGGAGGGAAGAGATGAAAGCACTAACGTAATGGTGGAAGTGGCACTCAGCTACAACGACAGCTACAGCGAGCACATTTACTCTTATGTAAATAATATCAACACCATCGAAGGAGGCACCCATGTGTCCGGCTTCCGCCGCGCCTTAACGAGGGTTTTCAAAAGCTATGGCGATAAAAATGGTTTATTTGAAAAAGCCAAAGTAGAAATTGAAGGGGATGACTTTCGTGAAGGATTGAGTTCTATCATTTCTGTAAAAGTGCCGGAACCACAATTTGAAGGACAAACAAAGACCAAACTCGGTAACAACGAAGTAATGGGTGTGGTGGACACCACCGTATCTAAAGTATTAGAAGCTTACCTGGAAGAAAATCCCAAAGAAGCGAAGAACATTGTGGCCAAAGTGATACTGGCAGCACAGGCAAGGGCCGCTGCCAGGAAAGCAAGAGAGTTGGTACAGCGTAAATCTGTATTAACAGGTGGGGGCTTGCCCGGTAAACTTGCCGATTGCTCCGACCGTGACCCGCATCGTTGCGAGTTATACCTTGTGGAGGGAGATTCTGCAGGTGGTACTGCCAAGCAGGGCCGCGACAGAAGTTTCCAGGCCATCCTTCCGCTTCGTGGTAAGATATTGAACGTGGAAAAGGCGATGGAACACAAGATCTACGACAATGAAGAGATTCGCAATATGTTCACTGCACTGGGTGTAAAAATGGGTACTCCGGAAGACCCCAAAGCACTTGACCTGAGTAAACTCCGTTATCACAAACTCATCATCATGACGGATGCTGATGTGGACGGTTCACACATCGCCACGCTGATTCTCACTTTTATCTACCGCTATATGACGGAACTGGTAGAGCAGGGCTATGTATATATTGCACAGCCGCCACTATACCTGGTGAAGAAAGGAAAAGAACAGGCATATGCCTATAATGAAGTACAGCGTAAGACATTAGTGGAAAGGCTGGGGGCCGGAAAAGACGATTCAGTGAACATACAGCGATACAAAGGTTTGGGAGAAATGAACGCTGAACAGTTGTGGGAAACCACGATGAACCCGGATACCCGTACCCTCAAGCAGGTAACTATTCAAAGTGCTGCTGAGGCTGAC
>JAEUVL010000213.1 GCA_016786965.1 Chitinophagaceae bacterium | reverse complement strand
GGATGATGCAGCAGGGCGAGCCGGCGATAGGCTTTTCTGATCTCCGTCATTGTGGCGGAGGGCTCCAGTTCCAGTATAGTATAATAATCTTTCAGGTGCATAAGCGGCTGCGAAGATAAGTTCGCCCATTGGCTAAAAACGCAACCATTTATCAGCTATTTACAACTTCTTTACAGTCAAAGTGAGGGTGATGCAATAAATAGGAGTAATTTTAGAATGCGTTTTCAAAAGATTAAGTTTAATTATAAATAGGTTATTATGAATAAAGGCAATAACAAGGACCGGAGGGAGTTTTTAAAAACCACCGGAAAAGCCGGGCTGGCTGCTGGCTTGTCCCTGACGATACTACCGGCCTGGGCCAAAGAATATAGCAGTAATGGCGATAATCCTTTTAACGGGGAAGAGATCCCCTATACTCAACAGCCACTTGGCTACGCCTACAATGCACTGGAGCCAGTGGTGGATGCGATGACGATGGAGATCCATTATACCAAGCATGCAGCTGCTTATGCCAAGAACCTTGCAGATGCCACTGCTGCAGAAGGCGTGGACAAAAGCAAAACAACTCTTAACTCTCTGCTGGGAAACATATCTAAATACTCCGCTAAAATGCGCAATAACGGCGGCGGGCATTATAACCATGAGTTTTTCTGGAAAAGCATGCGCAGCCCGGCAGACTCTAATGTGCCGCAGTCAGCCATTATGAAATCATTCATTAAAGACTTTGGTTCTTTCGAGGCATTCAAGACCCAGTTTGCCGATGCGGGTAAGAACCGCTTTGGTAGTGGCTGGGCCTGGCTGGTGATGACGGCAGATAAAAAACTCGTGGTTGGTTCTACCCCTAACCAGGATAACCCACTGATGGATACCAGCGAATTAAAAGGAACGCCTTTGCTGGGATTGGATGTGTGGGAGCATGCCTACTATCTTAAATACCAGAACCGTCGCCCGGATTATATCAATGCCTGGTGGAATGTGGTGGATTGGACAGTAGTGCAGAAAAGGCAAAATGCAGTGTGATAATACTGGTTTAAAAATAGTGTCGGGGCTGTCTTTGAAGACAGCCTTTTTTATTTACAGTGCTTGTACGGTATGTTTGCCAATTACTTAGCCGCTGGTGCATTCAGTATTTTATTCCTTTGCTTCCTTCCACTCCGGAATGTCCTTCATCCTCTTCTTTAACATCTGATACAATATTTTGCTAAAACCCATTTACAGGGGTAAACCTTCCGCTCTTCCGGCATAATTATAGCGTCAGACCAGTGTAATAAGAAAGAAAACCACAAACGATTTCCGTATGCATCAATTTATTACACAAAAAAAAGTATCACCATGAAGCGTATCTTGAAACTGACTGCCGTAGCATTTGTACTGGTGCTGGGCAGCTCACTTCGAAACACCGTCTCGGCGCAGTATGATTATGGCAATGACCGGGATGTATCTTACCAAACCTTTTACGATGAACTGAGCCCGCATGGTCAATGGATCGATTACCCCGATTATGGTTATGTGTGGGTGCCGGATGCCGGCGATGATTTTCGTCCCTACAGCAGTAATGGACACTGGGTATGGACTGATAACTATGAATGGATGTGGGTCTCCGACTATGAGTGGGGATGGGCCCCTTTCCACTACGGCCGGTGGGAAGAAGATGACTACTATGGATGGTTCTGGGTGCCGGGCTATGAATGGTCTCCTGCCTGGGTGGCCTGGAGAGATGGTGGCGACTATTATGGTTGGGCTCCGATAAGACCGGGCATTAACATCAATGTGAATTTTAACATTGGCGGTTATGCTCCACCGGATAATTACTGGTGCTTTGCTCCGAGACGCTACATCACTTCTCCCCGTCTTTTTGACTATTGTGTTGACCGCAGAAGAAATGTGACGATCATTCACCAAACAACGATCATAGTCAATAATTATAATTATGGCGGAGGCTATGGCTTCAGAGCGGGTCCACGCCGGTATGATGCAGAACGTTATTGTGGTCGGATCAACCCTGTTCGCCTTCGTGACAGCTATAACCCGGGAAGAACCACCTTCCGTAATAATGAAGTAAATATTTATCGTCCGCAGGTACGCCGGGATGATAACAGGACCTTTGCTCCCCGCCAGTTCAATCGCTACGACAGACAAGATGGTAACAACCGTGGTGCATCCAATAACAACGGTTTCAGAAGGGGAAATGATAACAATAACGGTAACAATAATGGTATAAGAAGAACAGATGATAATAGGGGAAATGACAACCGTTTCCGGAGAACAGACGACAACCGGAGAAACAATGAAGTTAATAATGGAAATAACGACCGCCGTGAACGCTCCGGCAATGGCCCCTTCCGTAGAACGGATGATAATGTAAGAGAACCACAGACCCGCAGCAGGGACAATAACCTTGAACGCCGCAGGATGGAGAGGCCGGAGAATGGTAATGACCAGCCCAACAGAAGGGTCTTCCAGCCAGGTGAAAGGAGAGAAGGCCCTGCTCCAGGCGGACCAACTGACAGCCGCCGCCTGGAACGCCGTACTGATAATGGTGGCAACAACACGATACGCCAGCCACAACGCCAGCCTGCTCAGCAAATGGAAAGAAGGCAGGAACCAAGGCAGCAGCGGCCGCAAATGGAAAGACGTACCGAACAACGCCAACCTGCTCAGCAAATGGAAAGAAGGCAGGAGCCAAGGCCGCAGCAACAGCCCCGGCAGTTTGAAAGAAGAAATGATGGAGGTGGCAGCCAACCTTCCAGAAGCAATGAGAGCCGTGGCGGAAATAACAGTGGCAGATCAAGAAGGTTTTAAATGAATGAATAGTACTGATAGTAAAGTAAAAGGGACCGCTTGCAAAGGCGGTCCTTTTTTTATCATGAACACTTTATTGACAGGATGGAGGAAATAAAAAGAAAGGCCCGGTATCACTACCGGGCCTTTTTGTAAAAAGCGTTATCGTCGTAAAATTTCTTAGTTCGTCTTTTTTACATTCACTGCATTCATGCCTTTTTTACCTTCCTGCAGGTCGAACTCTACTTTATCACCTTCTGCCACCTGGTCGATAAGGCCGCTGGCATGTACAAAAGTTTCTTTGTTAGAGTCATCGTGTTTGATGAAACCGAATCCTTTTTCTGAATTAAAAAACTTAACGGTTCCCTGATTTTTGTCGCTCATTGTATTTGTATTATTGATTAATGGCGCTAAAGGTACAATTTAATAACGGGAATGTACCAAATGAATGAAAAGCAGGCGGGTCAAGGCTTTTTCTGCAACTGCCCGATGGCTGCTAAGTGACTAAGTAACACTGTCATTACGATAAAAGAGGGCAACCAAACAAACGGGAAAAACAATACGGCAATATTGGGCTGATCGAAGGCAAGCCGTTGAAAAGAGAATGGCGCTGATAATACCGCTGTGATCACAATATTGAGCAATAATCCCACACAGACAAGGTTCCAGGCAAGCAGCAGCTTTCTTCTTTTTACTTCTTTGCCATTGAAACAAACGAAATACATGACGGGTGCAGTGATGCCTGCTACTATATCAAAATTACTTCCCGCAAATGTCATCAGATCAGGTACTGCCTTTTGTGCAGCCAGCCAATAGAGTGATAACTCCACGGGTATCCTTACTATGTGCAACAGGGTTAGCATTCGAAGATCCAATGTTTGCAGAAAGGTTTGTCCTTTGGGGCTGATGAGCAGAAACACGATGAATACCAATGCCGGTGCTACTGCGAGGAGGAAGCGGGGCGGGATGCCTGTTGTGTTGGCTAAAAAACCGGTGTATGCCAGCACCGCCGTGATTATGAGCCACGCAAATATGATAAACGTCGGGAGCTTCTTATCTTTTACAGCGGTAATGAATAACTGGTAGGTCAATGCAACAGCCGCTAAAAAAGTAATGATAAGATAGGAAGGCAGCCCGGTGATCATGTGAATGAATTTAGTGCTGCAAGATACTTTATTTAAAAAGCCTTCCCGCATTTGCAGGAAGGCTTGTTTTTATTG